>JBKDHV010000144.1:0-23223 GCA_046336915.1 Bdellovibrionales bacterium | reverse complement strand
CCGAGCTTGCTCTAAAAACCTCAAGCAACTGGCGTCATCGGGAAAAAGGCGGTCAAAATCTTGTAGATTCTTGGGGTATTCCAAATCACCTATATTCGACCTGAAGCCTCAACTCCAGTCAAGTGCATATGCATATAAATTAAAATACACAACTAATGGGCCATTAACTTTATTTGTACGGTAGTCTGTAGATTCAACGACGTTGCAAACATAGGTACCTTTGGGCCATTCTGCATTGGCAATAGCAGCCGACATGAACCAAAAACAAATCCTTTTGCTGGCTAGGCGTTAACTTGGATGCAAGCGTTTTGGAGCCTTTTTGAAAAGTGATTAATTTCGCGAGCAATTCCGGGCGCAGGCCTAAGGGCAAATGTAAGAGCCGTAGAAGCGGAAAGCTTCGAATTGGGTTTAGAAAATTGGTTTTGTATGGGGATTTAGAGGGGCCTGAACCGGCCTGGAATAGAGTCTGAGGGAGAACGCTCCCTCAGACCATTTGAAATCAAATCTACACTATCATCGTTGAGACGACCCTGTCAGTTGTCTTGAGAAGTGTGAAAGAGACGGTGTTGGTTTTTTCAGGGCTTCAATCGTTTCCTTTCGAACTTCATCGTGAAGCGAACGAAGTCCGATTGCTCCGACGAAACCAATGGTCCCGGTCAGCACTGCAACTTCGATCAGCCCAAGAGCAGCATCAATAATTTTCTCCACAAAAGAACCTCCGTAAAAAGTTAGATCAAGAGATAACCAGAGAGGTTCACATGACGGCGTCTTTGCTCAGAGCCACATCCGTCTTTTATTTCCCTAAATTTGCAGGTAGCAAATCGGGTAGCAAAAGTAGCAACTCAAAGAAATGTTGCGACGTTTTCTGAAATAATCGCAGTCGGAGCGTCTGGCGCTTTTATGTTTTTTCAATTACTTAGAACTGTTTGTGATTTTTGTTTTTCTGAGCTTTTTGGTCATTTTGCTTTACTTAAATTGGCGGAGAGGGCGAGATTCGAACTCGCGTTACACTTTTGGTGTAA
Source organism: Bdellovibrionales bacterium (assembly GCA_046336915.1). GTDB lineage: Bacteria > Bdellovibrionota > Bdellovibrionia > Bdellovibrionales > Bdellovibrionaceae. Next base: position 22,201 of record JBKDHV010000144.1, on the reverse strand, counting down.
ACTCGCTTTCCAAGCGAGCGCCTTCAGCCACTCGGCCACCTCTCCAGGGAAGAACTTTGTATGCGTCTGTTGATAGCATTGCAACCGCCCGAGCTCAAGTTGACGTGGGGCGTAAACTTGCCCGCAGAAGCGTTTCCCCATCTCAAGTCAGGCCTTTTCTCAAGACGACAACTCTTGCTCCGCTGCGCGGGCTGGAGCTGGACGAAGGTCGAAATTGCACCTGCGAAGTGTCCCCGTCCATCCTCTAGAAATTCCGCATGGCCTGCTAATTCTTTCGCTGGCTCAACCGATAAAAGTACACTGGAAGAGAACTATGAAGTTTGCACAGTCGATTCTACTTGTAGCCTTGCTTGCTTTTTTGCAGGCCTGCCAAATCTCACCCTCAAGGACACCAAGTTCTGCGAAGGCCGATTTCGATTCCGCCAAGGTCAATCTGCTGAAATGGGCCGCTAAGAATCGCATTCTTTTTCAAATTCATAATGATGCCTTTGAAGACGTTCATCAGTCCTCGATTTCAAATTCGTGCAAGCGGCTTGCAAGTCCAGCTTGGACAGATGTCGCTTACCAAACTCTTGAAACCTTAAAAAGGTATCCAGATCTTCAGGACAGGATTCATATCGTCGAAGTCAAACGCGCCTCCGAGCCCGGAGTCGCAACAACCCGCGATCTCGATGGGGTCACCTACCTCGTCGTCAGCTACTCGAAGCTAGAAAAAAAATCCTTGGTCGCCCAACGCGAAGAGATTCCCTGCGATGAGAAGTCTGAATCTCTTTTAAACCAAGAGCTCTTGCGCGTGTCTTTCGATTATCCAAGCGAAAAGGCCATCCTGAAAGCCGTACGAGAACTTCCTAAACGAGACGTCCCGGATCGGTGGAAATTCAAAACTCAATTTTTAACCTACTTGGCCGAACGACAAACAATTTTTAGAATCAACCCCGAGCTGACTTTCGAGCGATCTCCCGAGGGGGATTCATTCCTAGCGAGCTTCTTGAATACACAGGCGGACTTGGTTGCAAAACAGGATTTTTCAACCTTTGATTATTGGCTGCACGAACTCTCCGTTCGCAGTCACTCAGGTTCTTATTTAAAGTTCTTTATGTTGAATAAGGATAAGGATCTTAATTTTGGCATGGGGTCCTTGCCTGAATCACGCGGCCTTTCGTACCCGTTTCTGACCTATAAAGTGCAAGAGGGCCGCTACACCTATCCAACGCTGACCCAATTAGATCGCTGTCTTTCAGAATTGTCGTCGCGTTATCGGCGCTCACTCGCGTCTGTGAACGCCGAGATCTCGACTCACCCCGAGACATTTCTCTCGCCGGGTTACACCTGTCGTTGAGATTTTTGTAGATACCAAAGAAGGATAAGACCCGGAATGGCAATCAATCCGCAGGTCCAGTAAAACGGGGCCCAGCCCATCGTTTTCACCATGTCGCCCGTAAAGCCCGAAAAGAAGTTTCGACCGAGTGTCGCTAACGCCGACAAGAGAGCAAATTGAGTTCCCGTGAAACGCTTATCCGTCAAAGTGGAAAGGTAGGCGATAAACGCAGCACTTCCCATTCCGGCCGAAATATCTTCAAACACGACCGCTAAGGCCAAGGCCCATTTTTCGGGCCCGGTGAAGGTGATGATTGAAAAACCCGCCGTCGAAAGGCCTTGGAGAATTCCGAAGACCCAAAGCGAGCGAAGAACTCCCAACCGAAAAATAATCAGACCACCAATAAACAAACCGCTGAGAGCGGAAATTAAACCGACAAACTTTGCGATAAATCCAATGTCCTGATTGGAGTAACCCATCTCGACATAGAAGGGATTCAACATTGCAGCCGAAAGTGCATCACCTAACTTGAATAAAAACACGAAGGCCAAAATCAGAACCGCGCGATCACGAGTCAGAAATTCTCGAAAGGGCTCGACGACAGCCGTCGCAAGGGTCTTTGGCCGATGGGCCTCATCGTCCTTTGGTTCAGGGGCCTTCCACGTGATGAAAAGAGTGGTGACCACGATAAGGGCCATCAGGACATAGAGTCCACCCCAAGACAGCTGAAAGGGATCAGATCCCACAAGCCCGATTCCAACGCCACCTGAAATCAGCATGGCGATTCGGTACCCATACTGAGTCAGACTTGAACCCATCCCAAGCTCTTCGTCTTCAAGAATTTCTCTTCGATAGGCATCGATTGCTATATCCTGAGTGGCGCTAAAGAAAGCGATTAATACGGCGATGGCCGCCATCAAACCCAGAGACTCCTGAGGCTGCATAGAACCCAACCAAAACAAAGAGCCGGCGATTCCAATTTGAGTGGCGAAAATCCAAGAGCGACGTCGACCCCAAAATAAAAGTTTGTAGCGATCAACAAAGGGAGCCCACAAAAATTTTAACGAGTAGGCCATTCCGACCCAGCTGAAATAGCCGATCGTGCTAATATCCACCTGCTCCCGAGCAAGCCAAGTTTTAAGAGTTCCACCCGTTAACAACAACGGAAGGCCACTTGAAAAACCCAGAAAGAACACGATCCACAAACGCTTCTGGGTCATCATCTTGATAAAATCTTTAGCTGCCATTTAAGATCTTTTTCCTCATTTTCCAAAGGTGGTGACTGATGTAGGGGCGCCGAGTTTCTCCGGTCGCAACCATGATCAGCTTTGTGATTTTTAAATCTTCCGGATCCGTATAGAGAAGGATCAAAAGTTCCTGAATGAAATTGGTGTTCAGCGTGACGTAGTTGTCGGTACCCACGCCAAGATTCACACCCTTTTTCTCCCACCATGAAAAGGGATGATCTTTGTAATCTTCGAATTGACCCGTCAGCTTATTGTTCGAAGAGGGCAGTGAAACCAGGGCAACGCCCTTCTGAATCAATCGATTGAGAACGTCATGCTGGTAATGCTCGACCTCACGGGCCGTGTGAAATTTGGCTTTGATCAAATGAATATGGTCTTCCTCATTCAACTTGTCACCTGTGAGAAGTTTGTCGAGGACGGGTTTATACACACCCCAGTCAAGCTCAATCAGCTCACGGTAGTAAGGATCTTCCGAGGTGATTTTTTCTCCGTGCTGGTTCTTGCGATAGACCTCTTGATACAAGTGATGAAAATAGACGTTTGGATTGATTCCCAGACTCACACCGTGCTCAAGCGTGTCGATATGCCAAATATTCATGGCGTTATCCACGGCCTGGATTCCCTTTTTCAGAGTATAAAACGTCTCACCATGATGGGAACGGATGGTGAAACCACGATACTGGAGCTTTCGAAATCCAATTTGCATTTCGTTAAAGTGCTCTTTTCGATAGAGCTCCTTCTCGTCGCCGACAGTATCCGCGTCTGTCAGATGTTTTTCTAAAAACGGATACTTTTCGATCAGTCTAAGAATTTCGTCAATCTGAGCAAGGAAGTGATCCTTTCGTGTTCGGTACTTCTGAGAGTCAAAGCGATGAGCTTCTTTTCGAAAGGACGGTGAAAGGACAAAATCAAAATCGGGGTGAGCATTTCGAAATTTAGCAAAGCCTTCGTACAAACCTAGGATCACATCCTCGGGAGTGACCTCTTCGATTCCTGGAATCTGTTCTGACGAAGATGAAGTTGACCGCGAAAGAGAAAACTTAAGGCGGACGAAGCCTACATTGTACTTGTGATAAAGCTCGCTCGCGATGTGTTCCGCGGCTGAAACATGGGCCTCTCGACTAATAAACACAAGCTGGGGAAGATAAAGAATCTTCAAGTAGGTCGAAAAACCTTCGCCTTCCTTAAGTCGGATCAGACGATCCACATCATCAACGGTCTTGATGGGAAAAGCTGAATCTCCATAGACCTCTTTTATCTTGCGCTCGTAGATGTCTTTCTGGGGTCCTTCTAACATCTCCATCAAACGAGGGTAGACAAAGTCAGCTGTTACAGCTCCCGTCAAATGCGTATGCTCTTCTCGGTACTTCAAAGGAAAATTTTTAAAAACTTCAAAGAGCGCGACCGAAAAGGGGTGCTCGAGCAGCTCATGAATATTCGACTTATTCATTCTAAAATGATCAATTCTCTCTCGAAAATCGATGACCTGCTCAAAGGCTTCTTGCGATTCTGATTTCAAATCCGATGAAAGCAGAAGATCCAAAGTATCAATAAGGCCGATACCATTGGTCTCACTGATAATACGAGTCACGGCCCGCAATAAAAAGGAATGAGTTTTCATCTCTTTTCACAGGGTAACGTTGATGCGGCTTGATGTATACGACTTTCCTTAACCAGAAAGCCTGAGGTACTGACGCCAGACGATTGGAATTTCTGAACCACCCACTTCAAACTCTGTGATCGGAAGCCATGATGGCATTCTCGGCTCTTTCAAGAGTGGCATTTTTGCCTCAGTGGGAGTCTTGTTCGCTTTTTTCTGATTGCAGGTTCGGCAAGCTGACACGACGTTATTCCAGTCCTTTTTCCCAGAGCGAGACACAGGAACAACATGATCCAATGTGAGAATTTTCGTCGAGCACCGGTGACCACAGTACTGGCAAGTGTAGTTGTCTCGAATGTAGACATTCTCTCGACAGAAACGAATATGGGTCGAAGACTTCCCCCGGACGTAAGTCTTGAGTCTTAGCACGCTTGGTAGCTTGAAGCTGGCGCTCACAGACCTGGCAAAGACCGAATGATACTCGAGAACCTCAACTTTGCCCTGGAACCATAGCACAAGGGCCTTCTGCCAACACACCACCCGCATAGGCTCGTAGCTTGCATTCAGCAGAAGAGACCGCACGGATGTCAGAGTTTGAGACATATCGCTCCCGTCCATCTCTCTTTAATATTATAGAGAATGGCAAATCGAGTTTTCAATCCTAAAAGTTTAAGTTATGGTAGGCCTCATAATGAAAATGATACTGTTACTATTAATATCTCTTATCCCCCTGGCCCAAAGCCCACAAAATCTTGTTATTATTGGCGATTCTTTAACCGAAGGGTACGGCGTTAGTTTCGAGCAAAGTTATCCCTATTTACTTGAACAAAAACTGAAAAAATCGGGGAAAAACTGGAAAGTCACGAATCATGGAATCAGTGGCTCAACGACGGCTTCCGCACCGGCGCGAGTCCGATGGATAATGAAAAATCCCCCAGATCTTGTTGTTCTAGCTCTAGGTGCGAATGATGGTCTTCGAGGCTTCAAGCCAGAAGCCACAGAGAAAAATCTCAATGAAGCCATTCAGCTACTTAAGCAGAAGAACATTAAAGTCTTGCTTGCGGCCATGAAGATGCCTCCGAATTACAAGGGGGGATCCTTCGCCCAAAAGTTTGAAGACCTTTATCCGGCCCTTGCAAAAAAGAACCACGTACCGCTCATCCCCTTCATTCTCGAGGGTGTCGCCGGACGACCTGACATGAACCAGAAGGATGGAATTCATCCCAATGTGAAAGGTCATGAAGTGATCGCCGAAACTCTCTTCAAATCAATTTCTGGACATCTATGATTGAAGTCAAAAATCTCAAGAAGAACTTTCAAACTCGACAAGGCTCTTTAGAAATTCTGAAGGGCCTAAACTTCAGCATTCAACCGGGCGAAATCGTCGCCTTCACGGGCCACTCGGGCAGTGGCAAAAGCACTCTCTTGGGATTACTCGCCGGTCTGGATACACCGACCTCAGGAGATATCCTTTACAAAGGACAAAGTCTTGGCACTTTGTCACCGGTGGAACTTCAGAACTTTCGAGCGCGAAACCTTTCTCTTATTTTTCAGAATTACTATTTGATCCCCCACCTCACAGCGCTAGAGAATGTTCAGCTTCCCCTGCAAATCTTGGGTCTTCATGATCAAATCCCTGATGCAAAAAGACTTTTGCAAGAGGTCGGACTGCAAGATCGGCTTCATCATTTTCCCAGTGAACTGAGCGGCGGGGAATCCCAGCGAGTCGCTATCGCTCGAGGGCTTGCCGTGAAACCGATGGTGCTTTTTGCCGATGAACCGACGGGCAGCCTGGATTCCGAAACCGGCTCGAAGGTCATGACACTTTATTTTGATTTAGTTCGTAAGTTCAAACTGACTTCGATCATCGTCACCCATAATCAAGAGCTTGCAGAGCTGTGCGATCGACAGTTTCGACTCGCGCAAGGCGTGATCGCAACATGAGCTTTTTTGTGACCTACACCCTGAAGCGCTTTTGGCGAACTCGCTCGAAGATGCTTTTGATCTCTTTGTTTCTGGCCCTCGGTTTCTGGGGCTGGCTGATGAGTGAAACCTCTCAGAATACAATTCGAAGGTCTTTAGAAGCAAATGCAAGACAGGTGCTTTCGGCCGATATCACGATCTCGGTTCGCAGAGAGTTTTCAGACGAAGAGCAGAAGATTATCACGCAAGAATCTTCGGGCGCCGCAGATTTAACGAAGAGCTATGAGCTCTTTGCGATGATGAGCACGTCACAAGAAAGCCGTCTTGTTCTGGTCCGAGCAATTGAAGATGCCTATCCCTTTTATGGATTCGTTGGGCTTGAAGAAAAATCTCAAACCTCCAGTTTGAAGTCACACAAAGCTTGGGCCTACAAAGAGTTCAAGACTCTTTTTGACCTCAAGAAGGGCGATCAAGTCAAACTTGGGGACGCAAACTTCGAGATCTCGGATTTTGTGAACGAAGATCAAACCCAAACGTTTCGACTGGCAAGTTTGGCCCCTCGAATTTTCATCCATCGCGACACTCTCAAGTCCACAGGCTTGATTCAATTCGGCAGCACGTTTACGGCCACTTATTTTTTGAAAACTCGACCTGGCACAAATGTCACGGCCCTCACAGAAAAGTTGAAAAATCGCCTGACGGATCCCGCAATTGATGTGACGTCCCATCTTAGCCTGCCAGATGATCAATCCAGTCCCACCCAGCGACTCTCGGATTTTTTGGGTCTGACAAGCTTAGTGGCCCTGCTTTTCAGCGCCCTGAGTCTGTTTTATTTGAAGCAACTGTGGTCGCTTGAGCAACAGAAGGAACGCGCTCTGCTTTTGTCTTTTGGAGTCACCAAAAGTCGGCTCTATGGTTCGGAAGTTTTGCAGTCTTTGCTCTTAGCTATTTTTTCCACTGGGATTTCCACAATCCTCATGCTGGCCACATCCCCTACAATTTCGAATCTTCTTCGCTCGATCACAGGTCAGGATTTTAAACTGGATCTCGGATTGCAAGAGCTGGGTCTAGTTTTAGGCTGCCAGTTTGTGCTTCTTCTTCTCCTGAGTCAGCCCGTTTCCTCGTCGAAGCAGATTCCACTTGTGCAACTGATCAAGAATAACTTCGTGGTCAATCAAGCCGGCGTGCTCAAGTTCTTTCCTCTTTTCCTAGTTCTCTGGCCCTACGCCATCCTCGCTAGCCGCTCCGTTCGGAATGGAACCTACTTCTTCTTGGGACTTCTTTTTATCTCGCTCGCTCTTGTTCTGATTGGCCGAGGACTTTTAAGATTATTGGCCCAGCGAAACTACAAATCTTGGCGCGTCGGCCTGGCTTTAAAGTCCCTGCAAAGACAGTCCACCGCTAGCTGGTCCTATATTTTTACCGTGGGCCTTAGCGCGGCCCTTCTGAATTTGATTCCTCAGATTCAAAGCAGCCTAGAGGGCATGCTCGCCATGGATCAGCTTAAAAACCGGCCCTCGCTTTTTCTTTTTGATATTCAAGACGAACAATGGCCTGAGATCAAAAACCTACTTTCATCTGAAAACGTAGAGCCCACGGCACATTCTCCGTTGATCCGTGGGCGGATCATTAAACTTAATCAGACGGCCTTTGAAAGACTCGAAAATCCGACCGCTCTTCGAACCCGCGAAGATGAAGAGCAAACTCGTTTTCGAAATCGCGGCGTGAATGTGACGTATCGAAGTCAGTTGCAAAAGGGTGAAACCATTGTAGACGGTGAGCCCTTTTCCTTGATTTACGACTCTGAACAGAAGCTTCCTTACATTTCTCTTGAACGACGGTATGCCGGTCGGATCGGTGCTGAGGTCGGAGATACGCTCACCTTTGATATTCAAGGTCTTGAAATCCAGGCCCAAGTTAAAAACTTAAGAGAAGTGACCTGGAGCCGCTTTGAACCCAACTTCTTCATTCTTTTTCAGGACGGCGTCTTGAATGAAGCCCCTAAAACTCATCTCGCTTCGCTCGCCTACTTAGAAAACGAAAAAAAGATCCAAGTCATGAAACGCATTTCAAACACCTTTTCGAACGTGTCGATCATTGATGTCGAAAGACTTATGAATGATCTGGTTCGAAATCTAGAAAAGATTGGCCGAGCGCTTAAGCTTATGACTTACCTGACCCTTTTTACAGGGCTTCTGACCTTGATTTTTCTGCTTACTGCCGAAAGCCGTCGGCGTGCTTTTGAAGTCCATCTTCTGAAGGTCCTTGGTGCCGAATCGAGGTCTGTCTTAAGGAGTCGCTTGGCCGAAGTCGTGATCGTCTCGTTTTTGTCATTGGCGATTGGTCTTCTGAGTAGCTTTGTTATTTCTTATCTTCTGATCGAGCGAGTCTTTCAAATCCCCGTTATTTTGGACCCGCGACCAGCGCTTACGATCATCGTGAGTGTCGTAGGCCTTTCGACTCTCGTGTCTTGGATCACCACCAAAAAGGTGTTCCGGGAAAATTCCTTCGCCTTTTTGAAAAAAGAGGAGTAAACCCCCTTCTGTATGAAGATAAGCGTTGAAAGTGCCGTCAAAATTCTTCTTCAAGACCAGGTTGTCGCCCTTCCAACAGAAACAGTTTACGGGCTAGCCGGAAGAATTGATTCTGAAAAGGCTCTTCATCTTATTTTTTCGACCAAACAAAGACCTTTCTTTGACCCGCTGATTGTCCATGTTCGGGACAAGGTTCAAGCCCAAGAACTCACCCTCGAGTGGACCCCGATCGCCGAGGCCTTAGCGAATGCCTTTTGGCCCGGCCCCTTGACTCTAGTTTTGCGTAAATCCGCTCGAATTTCAGATCTCATCACTTCGGGACTTGAGCGAGTTGGACTCCGTTGTCCTAATCACCCGCTCGCTCTTGAGGTGCTGGAAAAACTAGGAGAACCGTTTGCCGCCCCCAGCGCGAATCTCTTCGGACGAACAAGCCCGACAACGGCCGAACATGTCGAATCCGAATTCCAAGGAAAAGTTCCCGTTCTTGACGGCGGGCCCTGTCCGATCGGAATTGAATCGACTGTGGTTTTACTTGATCAGACTCAAGTGGCGATCTTGCGAAAGGGGCACATCAAGGCTCAGGACATCGAATCCGTGTTAAAATCCCATCACCTTGAATTCCAGTGGAAAACTCAAGTCTCGGCCTTGGAATCACCCGGCCACATGAAGCACCACTACATGCCCGCGAAGCCCCTTTTCTGGGTTGAAGGTTCATGGAAAGAACAGCCGCTTCTTGAAAAACTGAACAACTCACTTCGATCTCTTCCCCAATCGGTCGAAGGCGTTCAGCTTCGAAAGCCCACTCAGATCCGAAGCTACTCAGAGCTCGTCCTTCCCGATCACGCCGAACAGGCGGCTCGACTTTTGTACTCTGAACTTCGCAGGCTCTCGAGCCTAGATTCCGATTGTTTGGTCTTTTTTGTACGCAAAAATCATCTTCACGAAGATTGGGACGCAATCCTGGAAAGACTTCGAAAAGCTTCCGCAGCTCAAATTCTGTCTTCATAGAATCCCCACTTAAAGACGACACATCCCTAACAGAATCCCAACAAAGACATGCCATGCTTGAGTCAAGGGGGTGGAAAGTGTTTCAAAAAGTCACGGAAGTCTTTCAAGAATACTATTACCTAAGGCTGCATCGTCTTCACCAGTTCGAACCGAAGATCTTCATCGATCAGAAGGTCGGATCCTTTCGAGTGAAAACAGCCACCTCTCTGGAAGAGCTGAAAAAAGCTTTTCAACTTCGGTATCAAGTTTTTCACCATGAATTCAAAGGTGTTGAGAAGTCGACCGGATGGGACATCGACGAATACGATTTCCTGTGTGATCACTTGATCATTATTGATGAAAAGAGCTTTGACGTTGTCGGAACTTACCGACTGAACTGCTCTGCTTTCTCTTCGAATTTCTACTCGTCTCGAGAGTTCAATCTTGATCGAATCCTGGCCCAAGACGGCATCAAGACCGAGCTCGGCCGCGCCTGCATCCACCGTCACTACAGACGCGGAGTCGTTATCTCTCTTCTTTGGAAGGGAATTTCTGAGTACATGCGCAAGTCGCGATCCCAGATTCTTTTTGGCTGCGCCAGTTTTCAAGTGCGCACATCCCGGCAGGCCGCCCTGCTCAACCGCTACTTCTTCGAAGAAAAGAAGTACGCACCCGAGTATTTCTCACCTCCTACACTCGCCTACAAGATGCCTGACTTTGAACCTTGGGCTCTGCACTTTAAAAAGGCACTGTCAGAGGAAGAACGCGCCGAAGCCGAACAGTTAATCCCCGCTTTGTGCCGAGCCTACCTAAAAATGGGCGCTTTCCTGGGTGGTGAACCGGCTTGGGACGAAGAGTTTCGTTGCATCGACTTTCTGACTATTCTCCATAAAGAGGATTTGAATCGATCTCTTTGGTCAAAGTACAAGACAGAGCCTTGACCCGACTTCAAGGCTGCCACTAACATGTGAGAGGTGAATTCTGTTATAAAATTTCTCTTTGTTGTCAGCCGCATCCTTCTCTTTGCCGTCTTCGTTTCTTTCTACCTAGCTCAAGGCTTTTGGATCCATTGGACCGAAAAGAACCCAAAGTCTAGGAAAGCCAAATTTTCAAGTCTCGCCCATTGGATCACCGGACTTTGTTGCCGCACTTTTGGAATTCGTATCAAGGTCATCAATGAACCTCCTCGAGAGGCCCCCGGACTCATAATTGGGAATCATTTGGGCTTCATTGATATTCTCGCGGCAGGCTCTCTTCGGCCTTTGCTTTTCGTCACCTCCATGGAAATGCGAGAAACCCCTGTGCTAGGGCTTTTGACCGAAATGGGGGGCTGCATTTACGTCGAAAGACGAAATCGCATGGGAATTCAGGCCGAGCTTAAGTATCTGATTGAGTCTCTGCAACAGGGCTTCAATGTTTGTCTCTACCCCGAGGCGACATCTCACAACGGGGATCATGTTCTCCCCTTTAAAAGAACGCTCATGACGGCCGCAGCCCACGCGGGTGTTCCAATTTATCCTTACGTCTTTAACTTTCGCTCGGTCGAGGGTCAGTCCTTTAACCTCGCGAATCGCGACAAGGTCTGCTGGTACGGCGACATCCCTTTCTTCACCGCCATGGTGGGAGCTTTTTCTCTTCGATATGTTGATGTCGAGATTAAATTCCTAGAACCCTTCCATCCAACACCCGAGATGGACCGTGGGCATATCGCGAGCGTTTTACATCAACGCATCAGCGAACATTTCGTTCCTGTCGCGCCAAGCCCTCGCCTTGAGGCGTCTCAAGAAACCGCTCGCGCCTAAGGCGAAGGGGGTTTCACTTTAATTTTATTCTCGATTTCGCTCAATTGATTTAAGCTGCTGATGGGTGCATTAAAAAGAATGTGATCATCGGGACCGATCAGAATCGCCTTCGGTTCAAACTTACTTTCAGTGCCAGTTTGCTGACTTGCTACGAACCAACGATAAAAACTTCGGCTTCCATCGAAAAACTCAAAGATCGTCTTCGTCTGAGGAGTCTTCACGACAATACTTTTCCAATTCTGAAGTCCGTTATGATCGTACACGAACACAACATTGACCGCCTTCGTCTTGCGCGCAGCCATCTCTTGAAGTCGTATTTCAAGTTTTTTGAACTCTTCACTTTGAGTCGAGGCCGAAACAACCAGGTGGTAATCCTTTAAAACGAGAGGCTCTTGCTCGAGTTTGACAGAGCCCTTGTTGATATTGGCATAAAGGCTTCGCAGATTCCGAAATTCCCCCGTTCGCCCGCTTGCAAACGCAGCCGGGATGGCGAAAATCAGAAAAAGAGCTGTTCCAATTCGAGACAATATCACGCCTAACCTCTTGCTCTGATAGAGTTCACAAACAGGGCCAATGGTGATGCGCTTAATTCGCTTTAAGAGTGTGTTCGGGGGCCGAAAGTGACAAGTCTTGCTAGCAGGAGTCTACGCTCTGAACAGAATGGGAATCGTAATCTGCGACGTCTCAGAGCGAGCCAAAAACTTGAGACTTTGAAACTGAGTCTGAATCCAGCGACGAAGTTCTCGCTTCTGCTGAGCAGGATTGATCAGGCCGATGACCGTATTGGTCAGCCACTTGAACTGCTGAACGTGGCCCGCCTTAGAAACTGACAAACGAAAGCTTAAAGTTCCATGAAAATCCCCGGCTGTCCCGAGGAAATCGGAAAGCGAATGAATCGCGGGCTCAAGAACGCGCTGGACTTGAGACGTCGAAAGTCCCCCCACCACATAGGGTCGTGGCTCGACAAACCAGCCATGAATCACAAGTCGGCCTTGCAAAGGATCAGATGTCCCTCGAACAGGCGTCACTCCATGAGGAAAACGTGGATCAAAGACAATCAACCGATTAAAATCAGGTGATATCGACTTGATATAGGCGCTTTGCTCGCGATCTGTTTCCTCTAAAAAATTACCCCAATAATTCAAGACTTCTGGTTTTAAAATAAAAGTCTCGCCCCCTGAAAACACGCGACGCCGGGGTGACAGCGAGTACACCCAGGCCCACGGACCATGGGGAACATCCGAGTGAATCTTCTGCTCCATACCCTCGACATAGTAAGACAACCAGGGCGGAGAGACATCGTGGCATCCCAGAACTTCCCGCCCCCACTGAACAAGCTGAGAGTGGAAGTCCTGATAAAGCTTCTTCGGGAAATAGTGGTAGGCCGGTGTCCGCAGGAACTGATACTGATCTTTAACGTACCAATAATCCCAAACGAATCTTTGTGTTCGAGTATCCTTATGAACCTGAAATTGATCCTCAAAGTGTTTTCGCAGATGCGAAGCCCGAGAAAAGAAAGAATTTTGAATCAAGACGTGATTCATGGAACCCTTTTAACTTTTTGATAGATCCGACCAAAAAGATCCTGACCCTTCTCATTTTGCATCGAGATCTCGATCGTATCGCCTTCCTTCATGAAGGGCGTCTTCGGACTTCCTTGTTCGATCGTCTCGATCATGCGTTTTTCAGCTAGGCAGCTTGAGCCCTTCGAGTGATCTTCATTGCTGACTGTTCCACTGCCAATCAAAGTTCCGGGTTGAAGGTCCCGAGTTTTCGCAGCATGGGCAATCAGATGCCCAAAGTGGAAATGCATACTTCCAGCGTTGGCCGATCCGAAAAACTGGCCATTCAGTTTCACGTTCAACGGAAAATGCAGACGACCCTCTCGCCATCCCGTTCCCAGCTCGTCGACCGTTAAAGCCACAGGGCTTAGAGCACTTGAGGGTTTGCTCTGAAAGAATCCAAAACCCTGAGCGAGCTCATCGGGAATCAGGCCTCGCAAAGAAACGTCGTTGATCAAAACGACCAGCCGAATCTTTTCCAATGCTTGCTCTGGCGTTGTTCCCATCGGGACAAAGTCCGTGATGACACCAACTTCGCCTTCGAAATCCGTTCCGTGAGCAAAATCACGCTGCGGAATCTCTTCGAGAGGATCCAAGAATCGGGCGCACTCGGCTTGATACATCAGGGGAACTGTCGTGAGCGTCTCTGGCAATGGGGCCTTGCGAGCCATTCGCACAAGCTTCACATGATAAATAAAAGCAGAGCCATCGGCAAAAAGCCAAGTCCTCGGCAAACAGGACATCAATCGCGTTTCATCGTAGGGGAAGGTTTCAACCTTGCCATTCTCCAGATCAAGCGCGCGCTTTTGAAGTCGACCCTGAATTTCAGCCCAGTTTTCAAGAGCCTCGCGCAAGTTTGGTGCGATATCAGACGCAAGTGTGCACTGAGTGAGGGCGCGATTAACAAGGATCAGCTTTCCATCCCGCTGATCAGAGGACTTAAGACTTGCGAGCTTCATTGTTAATCAAAAGTAACCATGAGATTCACACCCACGGCACGCAAATTCTTGATTCTATCGGCGACTTCTCCGCTACCGGATTCAAAAAAGACATTCGCTCCCAACTGGGGCGCAAACTTAAACGCAGCTCCGATCACAAAAGGTGTTGTCGGAGACTGCACATCTTCACAACTTTGAGATCCACAATCATCTGACAGGCTCATTTCGGCATTCACACCCGCATAAACGCCTGCGTACTCTTCGAATTTGTACATCGCTGTCAGGGGAATCTGAACATAGGTGAACCGAACATCTTCACTGACTGGACCGACTTCATATTCGAAGGGTTTTTCAACATAGAAAAGGCCTGTTCGAAAGCTCACGTTTCCCGAGATCGGGAAAGTTCCAGATACTCCCGCCTGAAATCCGTTCTTGGCCTTTTCGTCCACATTCGTGCCTTCAACTGTTGCATTCTGTTGGCGGAAACCGATCTCAAGCGCCCCATCGGTGTAATTCGCGGCCCAAACCTGCCATGACATAAGTGTGGAAAGAAGAACTAGTCGCTTCATGCTGACCTCCTCAGTTCTTCGACTCTAGCCCAAAGCCTTTCGCTTGTCTCGGATGTGACGCCTCGGGCCACTTAGACCAAAGGGCCTTCTGGAAACTCTTGTCATCTTCCAACTTGGTTTCGGGCGCAAGCTCACTCTAGAATGGGCTATGGCTGATTACATCCTCTACAGTTACTTTCGCAGCTCGACTTCGTATCGAGTTCGCATCGCAATGAATCTGAAAAGCTTACCCTATGAGCTCCGAGGCGTCCACTTGCTAAAAAATGGCGGAGAACAACATCATCCCGACTACAAACTTCTCAATCCGCAAGGCGAAGTTCCAACCTTGGTCCATCAGGGTCGTGCCATTGGACAGAGTTTTGCAATCCTTGAGTACCTTGATGACCTTCATCTTCAACCTCAACTTTTCCCCCCAGATCCCTACGAGCGCGCACGGATCCGCCAGTTCTGTGAAAACATCAATTCTTTCTTGCACCCCTTGGCAAATCTTAAGGTTCTGCAAAAACTGGAAAAGGATCACGGCTTTACTCAAGATCAAAAGACGGCCTGGATTCACCACTGGTACTCGAAGGGCCTTGAGGTGCTCGAACTGATCGTCCAGAAGAATAAAGGAAAGTTTTGTTTCGGCGATTCGATCACAGCCGCGGATGTTTTTCTGATTCCCTGTCTTTTCACGGCTCAACGCTTTGGTATGGATCTCAGTGCCTACCCGAAATGTGTTGCGATTGAAAAGCTCTGCCTTGAAATCGAGGCCTTCAAAAAAGCTCACCCCTACCGGCAACCCGACACTCCCGAAGCCGAACGAATTCCTTAAGCTCAACAGGCCCAAAGAAAAGTCGTCAGGCACGCGGCCAACAAGAACTCTCGAGTGAATGGGATTAGAACCAAAGATTCCACTTATCCAAGACAGGAACAAAGACGTAAACAAGGACGCTGATATTCACCAGCATAAAATATCGCAGCCATCCCTCTGCACCCTTTGATCGATAAAACTTGCGAGTTTCACGCAGCAAAAGAATAGAAACCGGAATCACAAAGCCAAGGTAGAACCAGCCCGTCTGCAAAAACCAAGGCGAAGCAATCGCAAGCCCCACATAGACATAGGTGTACATCACCATCTGAAAAAGAGTCTTCTCAACACCCAAGGCGGCCGGAAGAGTCGGCACGTCCCCCGACTGATAATCATCCTTAAATCGAAGCGCCAGGGCCCAAAAGTGCGGCATCTGCCAAAGAAACAAGATCATAAAAAGATAGACCGACTCGGAATTGAAAATATCGGAATTCGAGGCCGCATAACCCATCGTGATCGGCAAAGCCCCCGGAATTGCCCCCGGAACCGCGGCGTAAATCCACTTTGGCTTCCAGTAGTAAGTATAGACGCCGTTAT
The DNA here is from genome assembly GCA_046336915.1 of Bdellovibrionales bacterium. Taxonomy (GTDB): domain Bacteria; phylum Bdellovibrionota; class Bdellovibrionia; order Bdellovibrionales; family Bdellovibrionaceae. The sequence goes on along the minus strand of JBKDHV010000144.1, from coordinate 6,334 downwards.
AAAGAATGATAGTCGCCCACCCGAGCAATGCCGAAATCGTCGAGACCTGAAACAAGAAGTGCGAGCCAAGAAAAATGAATGTAAGCGAGATCAAAGCCCCCGCCACAGGCGTTAACCGCCCCGAAGCAATCGGCCGCGTGGCCGTTCGAGGCATCTTCTGATCCAACTTGTACTCTTGAACTTGGTTGAGCGCTAAAGAACCTGAGCTCAGAAAATAAAGGCCTAGCAAAAATTCAGCAAAATGGGTCCAGACGAATTTTTGTTCAATCAAAAAACCAGCCATATAGCCCGCGATCCCCGTCAGAACGACGAAGATCACGATCCCAAATTTAGTCAGCTGGTTTAAAAGTTTGAACACGGCATTTACAGCGTGCTGAAAGCTTTAATACGAGTCCAAATATCCAAGGCCGAAAAGGCAAATAACAGAATCAAGAAAAAGAAAGCAGATCCAAACAGCACTCGGTTCATCATGTTGTCATACTTCAAGTGCATGAAGTAAAGCATCACAAGGGCCGCCTTGATTGCGGCGATCAAGAAAGCCACAGGAGCCGCAAGAGCTCCTAAGTGCATTTGGTGAAAGACAACCGTCAGAACCGTCAACACATAGAGTGCGGCTGCAACGTTCAGATAAACCTTCAAAGGAATGATATGATGTTTTCCCACGTTTGCCCCCTAGCCCACCAAATAAAGTAATGGGAATAAGAAAATCCAAATCAAGTCGACGATGTGCCAAAAAATTCCGACACCTTCTACGGGCGTGTAGTAATGTTCATTAAACTCGCCTCGGTAAGTTCGTAAAGCGACCCAGCCAATCAAGGCCATGCCAATCACCACGTGCAAACCATGAAGACCCGTCATGCAGAAGTAAAGACCGAAATACAATCCAAGGTTCTGATGAACGGCATGGACAGTTTCAGGGTTCAAGAATTTGCCTGGGAAAAAGCCATGATGAAACTTGCTGGTGTATTCGAAGTACTTAATCACAAGAAACACACCGGCCAAAGCGATCGTCGCCACCAGATTCCAGAAAGCCTTTTTCGACTGATTGATCTGGTTGTAGTAAATCCCCAAGGCCATCGTGAAAGAAGACGTGATCAGAACAAGTGTATTCACGAATCCCATCACCCAGCTAAGCTGCTTGGCACCCTCGGCAAACATTTCAGGGTAGATGGCGTGGAAGATCGCGTAGGCTACGAACAGACCCCCGAACATGAGGATCTCCGTACACATGAAAAGCCAAATGCCTTGTTTATCGCTTTCGTACTCGTGCTCAGCACTATCAAAGTGATGAGAGTGGTGATGTTCACCGCGTGCTGCTGTCTTAGTAGTCATAAGGTCCACCTGTTACGACGGGTTTTTTATGAAAGTTATGGTGCGGAGGAGGAGAGGCCGTTGTCCATTCAAGAGTTGTGGCTCCCCATGGATTGTCGGAAGCTTTCTCCCCGCTCATCAGCCCTTTAATGATGACATAGGCGGCCAGCAAGAAGCCAGCGCCAATCAACCAGGATCCCATAGTCGAAATCTTATTCAAGGATTCATAAGCTGGAATGTAATCGAAGTAACGTCGAGGCATTCCCATCGCGCCCAGGATGAACTGAGGGAAGAAGGTCACGTTGAATCCGACGAAAATCAAAACGAAAGTGATTCGCGCCAATCCATCATCGTGCATCTTTCCAAACATCTTAGGGAACCAGTAGTAGATACCGCCCATCAAAGCCATTAAAGTTCCGCCCACCATCACGTAGTGGAAGTGAGCCACGACAAAGTAAGTGTCATGAAAGTGAACGTCGACTCCAAGGGTTGCCAGCATGATGCCCGTCACACCCCCGATTGCGAACAAGAACAAGAATCCCAATGCATACAGCATCGGAGCATCAAACGAAACCGATCCACGATACAAAGTCGCAAGCCAGTTAAACATTTTGATCGCTGTTGGAACACCCACCAGCATCGTCAAGAATGAGAAAACAACGCCCGCAATCTCAGACTGGCCCGATACGAACATGTGGTGGCCCCATACGATAAACGAAACCGCCGCAATCCCCAAAGACGAGTAAGCGATCGCTTTGTAACCGAAGATGACCTTTCTAGAGAAAGCCGCGATCAGTTCCGAGATGATTCCCATCGCTGGCAAGATCATGATGTAAACGGCTGGGTGAGAGTAGAACCAGAAAAAGTGCTGGAAAAGTACGGGGTCGCCACCCAATGCCGGATCAAAGATTCCGATTCCAAGCGCACGTTCCGCCACCAACAAGAGAAGCGTGATCCCCAAAACAGGAGTCGCCACAACCTGGATCAAAGCTGTCGAGTAGATCGCCCACACGAACAGGGGCATCTTATACATAGTCATTCCAGGCGCACGAAGTTTATGGGTCGTCACGATAAAGTTCAAACCCGTCAAAATCGAACTCATTCCCATGATGAAGGCCGCAAGAACAATCGTGACAACCGCTGTTCCCGTCTTAATCGAGTACGGCGTGTAGAAGGTCCAGCCCGTATCAATCTTATGGGTAAACAGAGTCGTAGAAGCCAAAAGTGCTCCGAACATGAAGACATACCAGCTGGCCAGGTTCAGCTTTGGGAACGCCACGTCCGCAGCTCCAATATGAAGCGGCAGAAAGAAGTTTCCAAAGATGGCGGGAATGCCTGGAACGATGACCATGAAGACCATGATCGCTCCGTGATACGTGAGGACTTGGTTGTACTGATCCGGCGTCATCAAGCCCGCTCCTGGAGAGAAAAGCTCAAGTCGAATCAGCATGGCCATGACCCCACCGATCAGGAAGAAAAACAAAATCGAGATCAAGTACATGAGCCCGATTCTTTTATGATCGATCGTGGTGAGCCAAGATTTAATGCCGGAGAACTCATTCAGATAATTCAAATTTGCATTGTGAGCCGCTGTTCCCATACTCACTCCCTACTTTAAACCTTTGATGTACTCAATAAGTGCCGACAATTCGACCTCACTAAGCTGCCCTTGGAATGAAGGCATAATGTTTGGATTGAAACCTTTAGCAATTTTCGCGTTTGGATTCAGGATCGATTCACGCACGTACTCATCGCTGAAAACAATGTCACCGACACTCGTGATGCCACCGCCGCCCCAACGCTGATACAAAGAGGGACCGACCTTCGCATTCTTGTCCGCAACCGAGTGGCACGAAGCGCAGGCTTTAACTTGGAAAAGCTTCGCTCCACGTTCCGCCAACGGAAGGGTGCTGACTTTAGATTCCTCTTCAAGCCACTTGTCGAATTCTTCTTGAGTCACAACCTTCAAAGTTCCGATCATGCCGGAGTGTTGCGTTCCGCAGTACTCTGTACAGAAGATGTGGAATTCACCTAATTTATTAGAGTCAAACCAAAGCGTCGTGTAGCGACCCGGAACCACATCTTGTTTGATGCGGAAACTTGGAACATAGAAGCTGTGAAGAACGTCTTGAGATGTCATGATCAACTTCACATCTGTATTGATTGGCACGACGACTAAGTTAGAAGTCTTCGTACCCGATTTATACTGAATCTCCCAAGCCCACTGTTTCCCGAAAACATGCACTTCCAAGGCATTCTCAGGCATCTGTCGCATTTCATGATAAATGCTCCAGCCCCAAGCAAACATCGCCAAGAAAATGACAAGCGGAATGAAAGACCAAAGGAACTCAAGAAGATTATTGTGAAGGATCTTGGGAGTCTTATCATTGGCCGATTTACGCTTGTACTTATAGACAAAGTAAATCATTCCCCCGATAAGAATTGCGCACGCGATCGTACTCGAGATGAGCAAAAACGCATAAAGAGAATTCACTCTTTCCGCGATCAGAGTCGCGGGCGTGGGCATAAAAGACTCGGCTTGTGCCACGTTCAACCAAAACATCATCTAACTCCTTGGCTCCTCCGCTTTCCACGAGCGGATCCAAATTGGCAATAACCAGATGGCTAAAACAAAAACCATAAGAAAGGCGCCGACCTTCATCAACTTGTAGGCCGCAAGCGCATATCCACTTTTGTGGGGACTGTACTCAAAGCAGTAAAGAACAAGGCCATCGATAAAGTTCCCGACTTTTCCTTGGCCCGCTTCGAGCAAAGCTAGCTTCACATTCTGAGGCTCAAACACAATTCCGGGAAGGTAGCGAGAAATCGTTCCGTTCGGAGAAACAACGATAGCCGCCGAAGCGTGAGCCCATTCTTTTTCTTTTTCGTTCCACTTAAACTGAAAACCCAAAGCCTGCGTCAGACTTCGAATCGAAGCCTCAGAGCCCGTCAGGAAGTGCCAACCCTGCTCCGTTCCTGGGCGGTTGTAAACTTTCATATAATTCGCTTTCTTATTTTTCGCGAGATCCGGCGTTTCTTTCGCATCAAACGACACGGCTAGAATTTCGAACTTGTCCCCCGGGTTCCAATCGAGCTTTTGAAGACCCTCTGTCAGCCCGTTCAAATGAAAGTTACACAGACCCGGACAATTATAATAGACAGGGCTGATAATGACGGGTTTCGTTCCGTTCACGTAAGAGCCCAAAGTCCGCGCCTCACCGTTCTCATCCTTAAATTCAAGAGAAAGATCGAGCGTCGTACCCAGTTGCTCCCGAATTCCAACTCCCTGAAGCTCGGCCGGCCGCTCGCTTGAGAGCATAGGCTCAGGCTCTGATGAATAACCCTTGGGAGCGTTATCCACAGACCAGGCTAGAGCTAAAATAAGAAGCAGCTTCGTCAACATAGATGATTACTTTGCAGTTTTCCCAAATTCCGCAACTTTTGCGGGGTCTTCTTTACCTTTATTCTGAGTGATCGCCTCAACAAAATGCACAAGCGCCCAACGATCGCCTGCCTTGAAATGGCTATACGAGGCCATCGAAGTTCCCTGAATTCCTTCGGTCAGTACTTTGTAGCGAGCAATCAGGCCTGCTCCCATTTTCCAGTTTCCTTCAACAAGATTTCGAGGGCGTGGATTCAAACCCTGTCCCGCGGGGCCATCCCCTTTGCCTTCAGGTCCGTGGCACATGGCGCAGTTTGTGGCGTACAGTTTTTTTCCGTGAGCAACGATGTCTTCGTTAGGAACCCACGGCTCGGTCACCTTTGTCATATCGAAGGCCGGTTTTCCTTCAGGCGTTGTGACCGGCGCATTCGGGTCTACAACTTTTTCACCAAGATCAACACCTGGGTGAATCACGACGGTGTAAAAGAAGAAAGCAAACACAAAGGCCATGGAGAAAAGAAACGCAATCATTCCTCCGTGATTATGTAGGTCCTTTTGTTCTGACATAGACGAGATCTCCTAAGAAAATGAACCTTAGAACTAGCCCTGTTTGGACACCTCGGCCTCTCGAGAAAATCTCAAGGGAGCTAAGAATGGCCGAAAAGGGTTCATTCTTATAACTTTTTATTTTCGTTTCGTGTTCATTTGATATGTAGCGTAAGACAACAAGGGAAACAACGATTTAAGGGTCCCTGAACAAACTTATCGCGACGTCCCTAACTCACGCTTAAGGACTTTTCCCGCCCCACTCTTCGGGAGCTGAGAGATCCATTCAAAGGACTTCGGAATTTTGAACTTTGCTAAATTTTTCGAACAATGCTCGCGTAGGGCCTGCTGATTGAAGATGTTTTTTTCACACACCACAAAGGCTTTTCCGACCTCGCCCCACTTTTCATCGGGGACTCCGATCACGGCGACTTCTTGCACCCACTTCAACTGGCCAATCACTTGTTCAACTTCGGCCGGGTAGACATTCTCGCCACCCGACTTGTACATGTCCTTCTTGCGACCCGCGACGTAAAAGTAACCCTCGTCATCAAAATGGACCAAGTCCCCGGTTCGCAACCAATCGCCCTGAAGAGTCTCGGCTGTCGCTTTGTCGTTTTGCCAGTAACCAATCATACAAGCCGGCCCCCGCAAGCACAGCTCTCCGATGGCCCCCGGCCCAAGAGTTTGGCCGTTTTCATCGACAACCCTCACATCGATATAGGCGTTGGCAAAACCAATCGAGCCGATTTTCCGAATCGCATCCTCTTCGTTTAAAGAAAAACAATTGGGTCCAAATTCAGTCAGTCCATAACCCTGGCGAATCGGAATTTGCTTTTCGTGCCAGGTCTTAATCAGTTCAATGGGCATAGGCTCGCCACCAACGATGGCATAGCGAACCGATCGCAAATCGTAATTCCAAAACTGTGAGGTTCGCGCCATCATCCCCATCGTGGTCGGCACTCCAAAAACTAATGTCGCCCGGTAGTCTTGACTTAACTTCAGGATCTGGTCCGGATCAAATTTCTGAGTCAGAACAATTTTGGCCCCATGATGAAGAAAGGGCGTCGTCAGAACATTCCATCCACCGGTGTG
>JBKDHV010000143.1:0-1433 GCA_046336915.1 Bdellovibrionales bacterium | reverse complement strand
CTTCCTGTCACAACGACCGATCTCTATTGTCAATGCTACTACCCAACACGCTGGCTGCTCAGTTTGACCTCCCTCTTATTCTAGGAACTTGTAGATGATTGTTCTCTAGATCATCACCCAGATGGTGAATCACATCCGATTTGTAGGCAGTAGAAGGTGGAACTCTTCCAAATTATAGAATTCGCCTAACACGGACACATTCAACGGAGTACGTCGACATATATGAGACTTTCCCCTCCGACTAAACCAGTCGAGGTCGGTCAATGATGCCCTACCGGTCTCACTAGCATCATAGGTTCTTTCACGTGCCTGACAATTCCCTTCAGACACCGACGGACCGCTATACCCTCCGGATGATCGAGCCTCATCCCCACTAGCGTCCCCAGGGTTTCCGCCTCGTTAGTGAGACTTGCGGATACCCACTTCATAACCAGTAGACGCCATCCCCTGTTCATCCTGACCACCGTCTTCAAGAGTGCTGGATCCACTCTCAGACGATAACTGGATACGCTGGGATCTACTGGCATTCTTAATCTCAGACACGGGTGGTAGGGACGAAGATCCGTTGCATTGATCTTGACCAGACGACCTACTCTCGGGGTGCGTGATCCCCTTCGAGTTACTCGTCTTCGTGAGACGTCTTGGAGTGGCCACCTCCTCATTCCCAACAATCACACTACCTCCTGTCTTCTTTAAGAATTCCTGAGTCATTTCCACGACATCGGCCACATGAATAGGCACTACGTCCTCAACACCGGTCTTCCCCGCGGTAACTAGGGATCGGTAAGCAACGATGACTCCTTTGCGTATCACTACTCGATTTTCCTGAAAAGAAGGCCTGAGTCGATATGATAGGTATCTTTCAACCAGTCAAACTCCTCAAGAGACCGTTCTCCAGGGTCCACCCTCACTCTTAGTCGGTCGATCTCCGCATAGTACTCCTCAGTGCGCGAAGGAATACTCTCATCAAATAAAACATGCACCGACGTCACCTCCTTTTCTTGATCTGGTAGATAGTAGATAGTCCAACCAGCTTTATCCTCGGAGTAACCGACAAAATATCCAGTCCAAGCTTTGTCCTCCCAATCTTTGCGCCTTGAACTTGCAGGAACCAGGACATAAGCTTTACACCCCCATACTCTAAGTCTCCTCAAACTTGGGACAGAGCCTCCGGGCACACACTCCATAGGTGACATGTATCCCTTGTGCGTACGAGTCGGCAAACGAAGCAAAATGTAACGAGCCGCGGCATAAGCTTTCCACCAGAAACCTTTGGGTAACCCTGAGCGAATCAGCATGGTTAAAGTCATTTCCCCTGCTGTGCGATACTTCCTCTCTGCAATCCCATTCAATTCAGGAGTATCCGTTGAGCTATATGTCACCGTGCCTCCAGCACCCTCAATGTACGACACAATCCTTTGATCGATGAGCTC
>JBKDHV010000142.1:0-26524 GCA_046336915.1 Bdellovibrionales bacterium | reverse complement strand
GCCAAGATCGTGCGGCGTCGAACCGATTCTCCGGGGGTACGGACGAAAAACTTCCTGCTGGAAAGGAGTCTGACCGAAGGCCGCAAATCGGGGGGGGTTAAAATAAAGATGCAAAAACGACGAGTTCGAACCCGTCAGTGGAACCATCATATGACCCGCTTCGCTGTTGGGAAACAAGGTCAGCGCCTCGCCGGTGGGAAGAGTCTGGACGCGAGGCAGGCTAACGCCTTGCGAAATCCAGCCGGCAGGCACGAAAATTTGAATACTTTTGAAGCCAGTCGAGTCCGAGACAACACGTCCTACGACCTGTCCATCACCTGAAGAAAAAGAACCCGGAACAAGCGCCGAGTTAAAACTTGCGGGAACAATCACCTGAAGTTTTTGGTTCTGAATGTTATCAACGACCTGAAAGCCCTCAAAGGGGCCGGAACGGACAAAGCCCGTCAGGACGCGGTCGGAAACCTTATCAAGGCTGGTATTCTCAGACTCAAGGCCTTGGGTTTGAAAGCCTTTTGAGCAGGCAATCATTGAGATCAAAAATGTAACACATAAGACTTTTTTCATAAAAAAAACCCAGGACTCTATTTCAAGTCCTGGGTCCTACTCTTAGAAGTTAGCCGATCAGCTTAAGGGCCAACTGATTCGACGAGTTCGCCTGTGCAAGAGTTGAAGTACCAGCTTGCAACAAGATGTTGTTTCGAACCATTTCAGAAGATGCCAGAGCAACATCAGTATCACGGATACGAGAGTTCGCTGCTGACAGGTTCTCTTGAGCAACGCCCAAGTTGTCCACGGTTGAAGTCAATCGGTTCTGAAGGGCACCCAGGTTCGCGCGCGTTCCGTTCACGCTATTTTGAGCTTCATCCAGGAGCTCGAGAGCTGTTTGGGCTCCTTCTTTCGAAGCATAGTCCAAACCAGCAAGTCCCAAATGATCCAAAGTTGCGAGATTTTCAGAAGCCTTGAACTGGATACGGTCCTCAATTTCGTTATTGAAAACACCAATCTGGAAATCGAAGTCAGGTGAAGAACCATCCAACAGCTTCGTTGTGCCCCAAGTGGTCACAGACGCGATACGCTGGATCTCTTCCTTTAACTGCTGAACCTCTTTGTCCAAGAAAGATCGCTCACGATCACCTACAGTGTCAGAAGCGGCCTGGATTCCCAACTCACGAAGACGCGTGACGATGTTTGAGATCTCAGACAAACCACCTTCAGCAGTTTGAACCATCGAGATACCATCATTCGCATTTCGCTGAGCTTGAGCAGCCGATCGAACTTGCGCTTTCAAGCTTTCTGAAATCGCAAGACCTGCGGCGTCGTCCGCGGCGATGTTGATTCGGCTTCCAGAAGCAAGTTGAGCCATTGACTTGTTCATGACTCGTTGGCTTCCAACCAAGTTACGTTGAGCATTGATTGCTGCGATATTTGTAGTTACACGCATTCCCATTTTTTCTATCCTCCGTTAATTGTCTTAACTTGTTAAATTCATAAAAAATCCTCCGTGTCGAAATCCCCTCTTCATCGAGGGCTGGCATCCGAGCCATTTTTGTTTAATTTTGGCCTTTAACTTAAAACCGTTTTTCGAACTTTCATTGTTCGAATCCATTTCAGTTTTTATCTTCCTTGAAGGCCCTCCTTTCTTTCTGCTGAGAGAATCTGACCTTGACTCTCTGGATCGTCCTCAATCCCAATTAAAAAGATTCATTACCTCACACCTAGAACTTCGACTAAGTGCGACGGCATCTTGACAGGACTGTAGGCGAGAAATGTTACTTCCGGACCACATTTAGACTGAGGTCCTATGGACGTGAGGCGAGATCCAACGAGAAAAACAGGCGGGGAGGGCTTTCTAGTCGATCTCTTGAAAACGGCAGAGAGCCACTTTGCCACTCAGGGCGTAGTCGTGGGCCTGCTGCGCTCGGCGATGAGGGGCCGTGATATAGCCTAAGGTACAGCGCTCTTGGTCCCTGTCAAAGTGCGAACAGTCTTCGCAAGCCCACGGAAGGTGATAACGATTGTAGGCGGCCGGGTGGATTCCATCCTTGCGTATGGACGAGCCTAATCGCTTTGGTGTCAGTTTTGGCCCCTTTTTTTGAGCTTCGGTCGGCATTGACATTCTCTCCGTGGGCCTCATCTTTAGAAGGTGAGGTAAGATGATATGAGCCACGATATCGAGAAAATGACAAGAAAATCGCAAGAGGCCATGCAGGCGGCGGCCAGCCTGGCGGAAAATCTTCAAAACCCTCAGGTTGAGCCCGAGCATCTGCTGACCGAATTGATCAAGCAAGAAAACGGCATCGTCCCTCGGCTGATCGAAAAGTCGGGAGTCGCCCCTGTGGTCGTTCTCAATGCTCTCAAAACCCGAGTTGATAAATTCTCGAAGACCTCCGGGCAAACAAAAATCTATGCGAGTTCGCGCTTAGAGCGAATTTTCAAGGCCGCTGAAAAAGAGGCTCAGGCTCGCGGTGATGCCTATATCTCGACCGAGCACTTTTTCATCGCAAGCCTTAAATCTGATGATTCCGATTTGAAATCTCTCTTTGCGAAAGTTGCGATTAAACTCCAGTCGATTGAAAAGGCCTTAAGCGAAATTCGAGGCTCGCAAAAAGTCGTGGATGAAGATCCGGAAAATAAGATGGAGGTCCTGCGCAAGTACGCGCGCGATCTCACCGAGCTCGCTCACGAAGGCAAGCTCGATCCCGTTGTCGGCCGAGACGAAGAAATTCGCCGCGTGATGCAGGTTCTGTCTCGAAGAACCAAGAACAATCCAGTTCTGATCGGCGAGCCCGGGGTCGGGAAAACCGCGATCGCCGAGGGCTTGGCGTTACGAATCATAAAGAACGACGTTCCTGAAAATCTTCAAAACAAAAGACTGATGGCTCTGGATATGGGAGCCTTGATCGCAGGTGCGAAATACCGAGGAGAATTCGAAGACCGTCTGAAAGCCGTGATTAAAGAAGTCACCTCATCGGATGGCCAAGTCATTCTGTTCATCGATGAAATTCATACCCTTGTGGGGGCTGGCAAAGCCGAAGGCGCCATGGATGCCGGCCAGCTGTTGAAGCCTGCGCTTGCGCGCGGTGAACTTCGCTGTATTGGGGCCACCACTCTTGATGAATATCGCAAGCACATTGAAAAGGACGCGGCCCTCGAGCGACGTTTCCAGACCGTTCTTGTCGATGAGCCGACACCTGAAGAGGCCCTGACGATTCTTCGCGGGTTGAAGGAAAAGTATGAAGTCCACCATGGCGTTCGCATCACCGATTCCGCCTTGGTGTCGGCCGTGAAGCTCTCGCATCGATACATTACGTCGCGCTTTCTTCCGGATAAGGCGATCGACTTGATCGATGAAGCGGCCTCGCGGTTGTCGATTGAAACGAAGTCTCGTCCGGAAGCGATTGACGAAATCGAGCGTAAGCTCATGCAACTGCGGGTGGAAAAAGAAGCGCTGAAGAAAGAAAAAGACGAAGGCTCGCGCGAGCGTTTGGGTCTTGTGGATAAAGAAATCACTGAGCTCAGCGCTCAAGGGCAAAAACTTCGCGAGCAGTGGGACTTCGAGCGCGGCGGCCTTGAAAAGGTGAAACACTTGAAGGCGCAACTCGATCAGTTGCGATTGGAAATGGAGCGGGTCGAGCGTTCCGGCGATTTGGGTCGGGCGGCCGAGCTGAAGTATGGGAAAATCCCCGAAACCGAAAAGCAGATCAAGGCCTTCGAAGAAAAAGCGAAAGAGCCTCAAACTTCGGATCGAAAACTTTTAAAAGAAGAAGTGGGCCCTGAAGAGATTGCGGAAGTGGTCGCAAAGTGGACGGGAATTCCTGTCTCGAAAATGCTCGAGAGCGAAACTCAGAAGCTTCTGAAGATGGAAGAGCTCATGGCCAAGCGGGTCGTGGGGCAGGATCATGCTCTGGCCATGGTGGCCGAAGCGGTTCGACGTTCGCGAGCCGAGATTTCCGATCCCAATCGTCCGATTGGAAGTTTTCTCTTCTTAGGGCCGACGGGTGTTGGGAAAACCGAGACCGTCAAAGCTTTGGCAGAATTTTTGTTCGATGATGAACAGGCCATCGTTCGGATCGACATGAGCGAGTACATGGAAAAGCATGCGGTCTCGCGACTTGTCGGAGCGCCCCCAGGTTATGTTGGTTATGAGGAGGGGGGACAGCTGACCGAAGCCGTTCGTCGCAAGCCCTACAGTGTTGTCTTGCTCGATGAAATCGAAAAAGCCCACCCCGAAGTCTTCAACATCCTCCTGCAGGTTTTAGATGAGGGGCGTTTGACTGACGGTCAGGGGCGCACCGTGGACTTTAAGAACACGGTGATCATTATGACTTCGAATATGGGATCGATGTACTTGATTGATCCAAAGCTCAGCGACAAGGAAAAAGAAAAGGCCGTGATGGAGACTTTGAAGTCTTCGTTCCGACCTGAATTCTTGAACCGCATCGACGAAGTGGTGATGTACAAGCCATTGGGGCAGGAACAGATCCGCAATATCGTCCGCGTGCAGCTTCGAGCCGTCGAAGAACGATTGAAAGCCAAAAAGGTTTCTTTGCGATTCAGCGATGAGGCCTTGGATCGTCTAGCTGAAAAAGGTTTCGACCCTCTTTATGGAGCGCGACCCTTGAAGCGAGTGATCCAGACCGATGTCTTGAATCCACTCTCGAAGAAACTGATTGCCGGCGAGGTGAAGCCGGGCGACACCGTGAATGTTCGTGTCGATGAAAAAGATCTCGTGCTCGCTGTCTAAGAGCGAGTGCGAGACCTCGACTTTCGAAGAGGAATATTTCGAAAGTCGAAGAAATCTGTCAGGTCCTTGATCAGGACCTTTGTCTTTTTCCCTCAAATTCTGGCCAAAGTTTTTTCATCAAAAAATTTTTTTTGAGCTCTGATTTTTTTGATTTCTAAATAAATCAATTGGTTAGCGCGCCTCAACTCGAAACGCCGTTGTGAATTCCCCACATTCTTCAAAGGCTTGCCGCCTTTTTGGGATCCTCGGCGGACGTCTGTAAACTTTGGTCGTGAAGACGACGATAGTCTGGTTGTGAGGTGCTTATGAAGACAATGAAAATGTGTGTGAAAGCCATTGCGATCTCGACTTTAGGTTTAGGTTTAATGGGGAACCAAGGTTGCGAGCAGCCTCCTGCTGCCGAACAAGGCCCCCGACTGTTAAAGTGGTACGCCGACGCCGGACGGATTCATTCGAAGCCGGTCCAATTCGGCGACGCCGGCAGTTTTGATTTCGGCTATGTCGCCAGCGAACAGTTGTATGGAGTTTTGTCTCGTTCGAAAATCTTTACGACAAGTCACAGTGGTCCTGATTTTGTTCAAGGTCAGCGTGGAGTGGAATTGGCTGGCGCTCAGGGCATGTATCAAAAGTTATTCGGTTCTAAGACGATCGGGGATGAGCTTTTCTACTCCGATGAAGCGCGCTGTCTCGTAAAGCTTCCCGATGTCCGAATTTACGGAAGTGTCCTCTCCTTCGAAATGGTTTCTAATAGCAATATCTCGATTGGCTTCAATCAGAATGTGACTCACTCGGGTTTTGGGCTTGGAGCTCAGTTTGGCGTGACGGTGAAAAACTTGAGCGTTCAGATGTTCGCCGCTTCAACAGCGAAAAGCGTGACTGACGGAAAGTATGCGGTGATCACAGCTCCTCTGGCCAATGAACGAAGTAAGGATACTGATGGTAAGATTAACTTAAACTTCAATCAAATTGGTTTAGGGTATAGCTGGTATCGTAACACGCCACTATCGACAATCACAGAGCGCGCCCTCTCTCAAGGTGTTGCAGACATGAAAGCAGAAATGTTGAAGCGTGAGTGGTCCACAAAAGTTCTCGATATCCGAAATGCTGATACGGGTGGATCTCTCGGAGATACGGGATATGTCATCAAGGGTGGTTACGATATCGCGCTCAAAAAAGGTGACCAACTGAACTTTTACCAGGACACAACAATTTGGAGTGGCAAACCCTGCGAATCGGATTTCTACGGCTACAACCGGCTGAATTCGAATCCGATTGCTCTGGGTGAAGTGGCGCATGTGGACGAAACCTTCAGCACAATTGTCATTCTAAAGCGCTTCCGAGAAGGCGATATCAAACCCGGCTGGCGAGTTCAGCTCCACAAGCGCGTCGAAGAGCTCGAGGCTGAAAAGAAGGCCGTTGAAGCTCAAAACGCTCCGAAGCGCCGTCGCCGCTAGGGCTTGCTCGGCGCGTTAATTTTGAGTTGAGTAGAAAGAATTGGGCGCAGGGCCTCCGTTCCAACACCGGAGGCCCTGAATTTTTTGGAGTTCGCCTCATCTTCCCGCGCGAAGCCTCAGATCGGGCTCTGTTTTCCCTGACAAAATTTGCCTTTTGCCCCCCTCCGGGCTAGAACGATCGCGATGTTTTCGGGAATCGTCGAGGCCACCTCTCGTGTGCTCAGTTCAAAGCTCCTCGATCACGCTGTCACAGTTCACGTGGAGCGTCCTTCTGACTTTCAGGATCTGAAGATCGGCGACAGTGTGGCCTGCAACGGCGTCTGTTTAACAATCGAAGGCTTCGATGAACATCAGCTGCAGTTCACTCTCGCTGCGGAAACTCTTCGCCTGCTGCAACTCGACCCTCAGGCTCTTGTTGGTCAGATCTGGAATCTGGAACGCTCGTTGAAATTTGGCGATCGGGTCCACGGCCACCTGGTCACGGGCCATATCGAGGCCTTGGGTCGCGTGGTTTTTTCTGAAGCCCTGGGCGACTCGTGGATTTTGCGAGTCCAAGTCCCCAGCTCTCTTCGACGCTACCTTTGGGCCAAGGGCAGTGTGGCTCTTCATGGTGTGAGTCTGACCGTGAATCACTTCGAGGCGGACACTGTCGAAGTTTGCCTGATCCCCGAAACTCTGAAGCGCACGAATTTGCGCTCCCTTTCCGTCGGCAGCCCCGTGAATCTCGAAACCGATTATTTGGCCAAAGCCTACTTTCAAGGACGTGACCATGGCCTTTCATGACCTTTTTGAAATCGTCGACGGACTTCGCCAAGGCGAGATGGTCATCATGGTCGACGATGAAGATCGTGAAAACGAAGGCGATGTCATCTTCGCCGCCCAACACGCGACGCCGGAAAAAGTGAATTTTCTTGCTAAACACGCCCGCGGCCTGATTTGTCTAGCCCTCACGCCAGAGCAAGTGGATCGACTGCAGCTACCCTTGATGGTTCCGGAAACTCAAAACGGCTCTCCGAATCGCACCGCCTTCACGGTCAGTGTCGAGGCGGCTTCCGGAATTTCCACAGGCATCTCGGCCGCCGACCGAAGTCGCACTTTGCAGGTGGCGGGAAGTCCGAACTCGGGTCCCGCAGACCTGATTCGGCCCGGTCACATTTTTCCGCTTCGTGCGCGGGCTGGCGGTGTGCTTGAGCGCCCCGGTCACACCGAAGCAGGAGTGGACTTGATGCGTTTAGCGGGACTTGTTCCAGCCGCTGTGATCTGTGAAGTGATGAACGACGACGGAACCATGGCGCGAGTCGAGGATCTTCGCCTTTTCGCTGAAAAACACGGATTGAAAATGGGCAAGATTCGGGATTTGATAGACTACCTCCAATCTGAAAATGAAAAAACGAAGGACTCTCATGGCTCGCAAAAACAAGAAACAAAATCTGCACATCGGGATCGTGACCAGTCGCTTTAACTCCGAGGTCACCGACAAACTTCTTGAGGGCGCTCTTGAAATTCTTGAAGAGGCTCAAGTTCGCATCGATTCGGTGATGGTTCCAGGCGCTGTCGAAATTCCCTTGGCCTGCAAAGTCCTATTGGAAAACGGCTGCGACGGGGTCGTGGCCTTAGGGGCCGTCATTCGCGGAGAGACTTCGCATTACGATTATGTCTGCAACAGCGTGGAAAGAGGCATCACGCATCTGATGCTGGAAACTGGAAAGCCCATTGCCTTTGGCGTTTTGACCACTGAAAATGAAGAGCAGGCTTTCGACCGAGTGGGGGGCCGTCATGGCCACAAGGGTGAAGAGGCCGCCCAGGTCGTGCTCGAAATGGTGGGCCTGGTTCGAGACCTTCGAAAGGGTCTTAAGAAGTCGAAATGATAGAACAGGTCGAAGAGATCGATAAACCTCAGGAAGAGCGAAAACGAAAGCGGGAAATCGTCTCGATTTTCTTTTTGTCGTTCATTGTGGTCTTCCTGACGTGGTTTGAGATTCGTCTTTTCTCGATCAGTCAGCAGCTTCCCTTTGTTCACAGCATTTTCTTCTTCGGCCTGGTCAACCTCAATATTCTATTCCTGCTTCTTTTGTTGTTCTTAATTTTCCGAAACGTCGTGAAGGTTTTCCTCGAGCGTCGGGGGCGCATTTTCGGAAGCAGCCTGAAATCAAAACTGATTGCCGCCTTCGTCGCCTTCAGTTCGATTCCGACTTTGCTGCTTCTTGTGATCTCGGTCTTCTACATCAACACGAGCTTCGAAAAATGGTTCAGCTTGAAGATGGTCGGCGTTCTGAAAAGCTCACTCGAGATTCAGAACACCTACTACTTCACCGCCAAGAAACGCAACTATCACTTCGCTCACGAAATTGAAAAAGAGCTGAAGAATCCGCGCAACTGGCGCGCCATTGCGACGGCTCTCGAGATGCTGCGCGAGCGCTACTCCGTTGATGCCGTCGAAGTCTACACTTCGGTCGACGGAGATCGCGTCTACTCGATGACGACCGATGAAAGCCTTTACCATCTGCCTTTGGCCGAACCCGATTTTCTGCGTAAGGGACTGGTGAATCGCGTTGAGTCTTCAACCATCCAGCAATTCGGGGATGGAAACCTGGTGCGGGTGATCGTTCCTCTGAAGTTTCGGCCGAAGCCTGCAGCGCTCGTGATCTCAAGTTTTGTTCCGCTCTCGCTGACCTCGCGAATGATGGATGTTTCGAGCGCCTACGAGGAATTCCGTGACGTCAACCCGCTCGAATCGCCCTTGAAGTCGATCTACATCATCGTTCTCTTGATGATGACTTTGGTTATTCTTTTTGCCGCCGTCTGGTTTGGGTTCTATCTGGCCAAGCAGATCTCCACACCCCTCGTTCAGTTGGGGCGGGCCACGCGAAAAGTGGCGGGCGGGGATTACTCGCCGGTCGAAGTCTCGTCGGGAAGTGAAGAGATCACCTATCTGGTTGAGAACTTCAACCAGATGACCGAAAACTTGGACGCAACCACAAACCGTTTACGGGAAACCGTAAAGTACATCGAAGTCGTCCTGGGTCATATCTCCACGGGTGTGATCTCGGTGAATCGAGACGGAATTGTCACCACGATCAATCAACATGCCGCCGATCTCTTGAAAGTGAAACCCGAAACTTATCTCAATCGTCCGGTGCGTGAACTCCTGACACTTGAATACTTCCGCTTCTTTGTCGAGCTTCTGAAGAACATGCAGGAGTACAAACTTGAATCCATCCGAAAAGAACTCACTGTAAACGTTCAGGGTGAATCCTTGCCGCTGTCGCTGAACCTTTCAATTCTGAAGGACGAGGCCGGAGAAGAGATTGGAAAGGTCCTGGTCTTTGATGACCTTTCACCGATCGTTTCCGCTCAGCGAGCGGCCGCGTGGACCGAAGTGGCAAGACGAATCGCCCACGAGATTAAGAATCCTTTGACTCCGATCAAGCTGGCCGCCGAGCGTCTGCATCGAAAGTTCTCGGGTAAAATTGAGGATCCGGCCTTCAAAGATTGTATTCAAGTCATCGTTCATCAGGTGGACGACATGAAGAACCTGGTCAACGAGTTCAGTCAATTCGCTCGCCTGCCCCAAGCGAAACCAATTCCGGGAATGCTGAATGATGTAATCAATCAAACCATGAGTCTTTTCTCCAACGCCCACCCTCATGTGGCCTTCCGACAAAGCCTCGATCCCGAGACCCCGGTCTTTAAATTCGATGGAGATCAGATAAAACGGGTTCTGACGAATCTCGTCGACAATGCTGTTGCGGCATGTTCAAAGGTCCCAGATCCCCAAATTGATGTTAAGACCGAGTACGACACCCAATTGAAGACCTTGAGGATCACGGTCGCGGATAACGGATCGGGAGTGCCGCCTCAGGATCGACAACGTATTTTTGAACCCTACTTTAGCACGAAAGAGGGAGGCACCGGACTGGGGCTTTCGATCGTGAAAAGAGTGGTGGAAGATCACAACGGCTACATTCGGGCTCTTCCCAATGAACCGCGTGGCACTCGAATGACTGTAGAACTCCCTGTACTCCCTGTGGAAGGATGGAGACCGAAGCATGAATAAAATTTTGATTATCGACGACGAATCGGGAATCCGCGATATTTTGTCCGCAAGCCTTCGCGACGAAGGATTTAACGTTCAAACAGCTGCAAACGGAGAAGAAGGTCTTCAGGTCATGAGAACTTTCATGGCCGATCTTGTTTTTCTAGACATCTGGATGCCAGGACATCGAGACGGAATCGATGTTCTAAAGGACATGCGATCCTTGTTCCCGCAGACGGAGTTCGTGATGATCTCGGGCCACGGTACCATCGAAACCGCCGTGAAAGCGACAAAACTCGGGGCCTATGACTTCATTGAAAAACCTCTCTCCATCGAAAAGATCTCTATCACCATCGCGAACGCGATTAATTACCGACAGGCGCAGATGGAAAAATCCGCTTTGCTGAACAAACTTCGCAGCAATATCGCGATTCGCGGCGACTCTCAGAAAATCGTTCAAACGAAACAGCTGATCGCAAAGCTCGCGCCGACCCAAAGCTGGGTTTTGCTGACCGGCGAGCGCGGGACTGGAAAGCTCCTCGCGGCCCAGAACATTCACTACATGAGCTCTCGCGCCAGCCGCACATTTGCCGAGATGAATTGTGACACCATCCCCGAAGAGCTGATGGAATCGGAACTCTTCGGAATTGAAAAGGGCTCGATGCCGGGCGTGGACAAACACCGCAAGGGCAAACTGGAATTGGTCGATCAAGGTACACTTTTTATCGAAGAGATCACGGCCATGCCCCAACACGTCCAAGCGAAGCTGCTCCGCTATCTTCAAGAGCGGCAGTTCACGCGCTTCCAAGGGCAAGAGGTGGTCAAATCCGATGTGAGAATTTTAGTCTCTTCCTCTGAAGATCTGGAAAAAGCCGTGCAAAACGGACATCTGCGCCAGGATCTCTACGAAAGACTCAAGACCTTCCACATCCACCTTGAGCCCCTTCGAAATCGCATCGAAGATTTGAACAGCTTGATTACACACTTTGCCGACATGATCTCGCGCGATACCGGTGAAAACGGAAAAATTTTCTCCGATGGCGCCGTTGCGCTGATGAAATCCTACTCTTGGCCGGGCAATATCCGTGAGCTCAAGAACTTTATCGAGCGCGTTTACATCCTTACGCCCGGGGATTTTGTCGATGTCCACGATCTGCGTTTTGCGGGCCTAGTCGAAATTGACGGCAACACGGCGACTCAAGTTTCCGCCGAGATGAAAACCTTCCGCGAAGCTCGGGCCGAGTTTGAAAAAGAGTATTTGATCAAAAAGATCCAGGAAAATGGCGGCAACATCTCGAAGACCGCGGAAGTGATCGGTCTTGAGCGAAGTTATCTCCATCGAAAAATTAAGGCTTACGGTATCGAGGTGAACGGATGAAATGGTCTCAAAGTCATATCTACACTCTGAAAGAAGCTCCCAGTGATGCCGAAATTCCTTCTCACCAGCTGATGGTTCGTGCGGGCCTGATCAAAAAGCTGGCCCCGGGTATGTACACTTACGGCCCCCTCGCCTTGCGAGCGATCCGCAAATTCGAAAACATCATCCGCGATGAGCTGAACAAGCGCGGCGGAATTGAAATCCTCATGCCCATGGTTCACCCCCGCGAGCTTTGGGAAGAAACCAATCGCTGGGAAGAAATGGGCGCAGGCCTTTTGAAATTCAAGAACCGCAATGACCACTGGTTCTGCCTGGGGGCCACTCACGAAGAAGCGGTCGTGGATTTCGTTCGTCACGACATCAAGTCCTACAAAGATCTTCCCAAGAACATTTACCAAATTCAAACGAAGTACCGAGATGAAATTCGCCCTCGCTTCGGGCTCATGCGCGGGCGCGAATTCATTATGAAAGATGCCTACAGTTTCGACGTCGACCAAGCCGGCGCCCTCAAGGCCTACGATTCCATGTACGACGCTTACAAGGCGATCTTTGATCGATTAGGCGTTCAGTACCGAATCGTGCAAGCTGACGCCGGAAATATTGGGGGCAGTCAGACTCACGAATTCCAGTTGCTCGCAGAAGCCGGTGAGGATGCGCTTCTTGTTAGCGACACCAACGATTTTGCTGCGAACGTCGAAGTCTGCCCTGCCCTAGACCCCGAGTCCCAAGTTTCCAGTGCCGCACCTTTGGCCCTTGAAAAGTTCGCAACTCCTGGCCAAAAAACGATCGCCGATCTTTCAAAATTCACGAAGGTCCCCGAGAAAGAATTGGTCAAGACTCTTTTCTACAGCGCGAACGATCGCACCAATCCGAAGGACACAAGCTTGAAGCCCGTGGCTATTTTGCTGCGAGGATCTGACGAGCTGAATCCTATTAAACTTAAAAATGTTTTAGGCTTGACCAATCCGCCTTTGATGCTGACCGACGACGAGGTCCGGCAAGTGACCGGCGCTTCGCCTGGATCCTGCGGTCCTGTGGGTTTGAAAATTCCGGTCTATATGGACAACGGCGTTGAAGGCCTTAAGAACTATATCGTCGGGGCCAACGAAGACGGCTATCACGTCAAGAACGTCAACCACGTCCGAGACTTTCAAGTCACAAAAGTCGCGGATCTTCGAATGGCACGGGCCGGGGACAAGTGCCCTCAGTCGAATGGCCGCTTAAAGTCCTATCGGGGCATCGAGGTAGGTCATGTTTTTTATCTCGGAAAAAAGTACTCTGAAAAAATGAAAGCCAGCTTCTTGGATGCTCAGGGCAAAGCCCAACCTTTCGAAATGGGCTGCTACGGAATCGGTGTCACACGCACCGTTCAAGCCTGCCTTGAGCAAAACCACGACAAAGACGGCATTATTTGGCCGGCCGCTATTGCACCGTTTGATGTTCATATCTGTTTGTTGGACCCAAAGGATGAAAAATCCCTCGCTGTCAGTCAGGAACTGGAAAAACAACTTCAAGACCGAGGTTACGATGTTCTGATCGACGATCGCGATGAGCGACCTGGTGTGAAGTTCAAAGACGCCGATCTTTTGGGAATGCCGAATCGGATCGTGATCGGCAAAAAGGGTCTTGATCAAAACCAGATCGAAGTCGTCAACCGCCGCACGAAAGAAATGCAGAAGCTTGCACCTGAAAGAGTGATTGCAGGCTTCCCCCACCGCGGACGAGCATGAGCGCTTTCATCACGGCCTGGACGACAACTGTGGGGCTTTTGGCCGCCATCGGGGCACAGAACGCCTTCGTGATCGAGTCCGCGATCCAGCGGCGCCACATCGTGATTGTCGCTCTCACCTGCATTCTTTCCGATTTTGTGATGATCAGTGCCGGGCTCTTAGGCCTTTCTCAAGTCATGAAGGCTCAACCTCAGGCTCAAGCAGCCCTGGCTTGGGTCGGAATCGCATTCTTGGTCTACTATGGCCTTTTTAAACTTCGCGAAAGTTTCAAAGTGCAAAGTTTGAAAGAGTCCTCGCAAAAATCTCTTTCGCCCCTAGCGAGCATCTTCAAAACTCTTGGCTTTTCCTGGCTTAACCCCCATGTGTATTTGGACACGGTGATCCTCATTCCCGCCCTGGCCCTTCAGTACACGGATCAAAATCGCAACTATGCCGCTCTTGGAGGCTATCTCGGGGTGGTGACATGGTTTGCGGGCATTTCAGGGCTTGGCGTTCTCTCGGCGCGCCTTTTCCAGAACCCCCGTAGCTGGAGAATCCTGAACCTGGTCACCGCCGTCATCATGTTCTGGGTCGCCTTCCATCTTTTTTCAAGCCTCCAAACGGGCTAAGCCTCGGCGCCCCCTTCCCCTTTTTGACCGATGCCCGACAGCCGCCTTGCCCTGGGCTCGGGGCCTGTGCCAAGATAAGCTATGTCGTCAACCAAGGACCAAGTCGCAGCCAAACTCGGCTCTCGCTACCTCAAAAATCCCATCATCGCCGCCCTTGACGTAGACGACGCCGGCCGGGCTCTCGCGCTGGCCGATGAGCTCGGCGAAATTGTTGGGGGCTTGAAAGTCGGCCCTCGTTTAGTGATGCGGGAAGGGGCGAGCCTCATTCAAAAACTGGCTGCGCGCGGTCGCGTTTTTGTGGACATGAAGCATTTCGATATTCCGAGCACGATGACCTCTGCGATCCAAGCGAGCTTCGATGCCGGAGCCACCCTCGTCACTGTTCATGCTCTCTCAGGTCTCGAGGCCCTTCGCCAGTGCGCCGAGCTCGAACAGAAGCTCAATCAGATTCGGCCCTTCAAGGTTCTCGCGGTCACGATTCTCACCAGCTGGAACCAAAATTCCGTTCCCGGAAATTTCCAATCCCAACCGATTGCCACTCA
This sequence comes from Bdellovibrionales bacterium, assembly GCA_046336915.1. Taxonomy (GTDB): domain Bacteria; phylum Bdellovibrionota; class Bdellovibrionia; order Bdellovibrionales; family Bdellovibrionaceae. Next base: position 12,032 of record JBKDHV010000142.1, on the reverse strand, counting down.
CGTGAGAACCCTTGCCGAGCTCGCTCATTCCGCTGGTCTTTCAGGACTTGTGTGCTCAGGTCATGAACTCGAGCTTGTGCAGGATCTTAATCTTTTCAAAGTGGTCCCCGGCATTCGAGTGGACCTAGAAAACCACCAAGATCAAAAACGCGTCATGGACCCCAAAACCGCTCTCAAAAAAGGCGCCCAAGCCCTCGTCGTCGGCCGCCCCATCCTCGAAGCCCGCAGCCCCCGAGAAACCGCCCTCGATTATGTTCTAACTAGCATTGAGTAGAAAAACTGGTAAGTCTAAAAAATAGGTTTAAAATCTCAAACAGTGCAATGGAAATTAGAGTTTATTGATGTCCATAAAGATGTCAGTGGTTTGAATCCCCGATCCTTGTTGTCGCGTCTGATGAGTATTAGATTCTGAAAGAGAAACTCGAAAGCGACAAAATCGTGGAGCTGTTGGCAAAGAAGAATTTAATGCAAGCGAGAAGGCCATTCGTCCCTGGCTTAGGTGCATCGGATCTGTTGTATAAAACGAGTCGACTTCAAAGCGTGCTGGTGCGAGTTCTGTTACTGATCGGACTGACCTATTTTGTCCATTGAATCTTAGGTCACATTCGGCACGCACCGTTGCAACTAAGCCTGAGTTTTTAAGGTAAGACAAAAGGTGATCTCCCCTGAGAATGAGTTCGAAATCTAAATTGTAAATCCCTTCGGATGAATCATTTCCCATGCCGCTATCTGCTCGAATAGGGCCGCGGTAGCAAATATCAATGAAGAATCTTGCTCCGTACTTTTCAGTCGAGAATCTAAAGTCTGTCTTTGTAATATGAGTTTCGAAAGAATCTTCGGTCCTCTCAACAATGACTTGTGGATTTCCGCCTGGCAGGCCAACTAATTGACGTTGAAAAAATCCATCATGGGCTTCTGGCGAAGATCTTAAATTTTCTTGCGTATAATTCAATTGATTAGAGCCAAACACAGTTTCATTAATATCAATAATGTGTGACAAGCCCGCGTTACAAACAAAAATATGTTTATTTGATAAAGGGCTTTGAAGATTGGCTGAAACCTCTATTGCAGCAAAAATAAGAAAAAGAAGAAACTTGTATGCCATACGTCTATTGACACCTTAATTCTGGCAAACCTGTAACGGGCTGACGATAGGCTTGCATGATTTTGCTTTCCCGGGTCGTGACAATATCAGTAAGTTTCATCGACCGATCCTCGTCATTCACTCCAGACACCTTGAAGCGAGTTTTCAGAACAAGGTACTTCGATCTGCTATTGGTGGCTTGGCATGTTTTCAAATCAAGCGAGCAAAGTTTTCTATAGTAGGGTGGAAAAGCCAAGGTAGGGCCTAACTGAGCCATAATTTTGCGCACCTTTTCCAGCTCATCTTCAATCTGGACTTTGCCCAGTGAAGGTAATTGAGGAATCTGGGGAAGTCCTAAAAGTGATCGTAAAGAGTTAATCGAAGAGATTACATCAATTCCCGCTGTTCCGTTTAATAAAGTCAAGTCAACGAGCAGCTGCTCATAGCCTTTTATTAACATAAGATAGTCATCGTACGGATTATAGAACTCAATCTTTAGTTCATAGGTGTTCCCTTGTTCAACTTGAAGGCCTTCAGTGGTTTTTCGTCCAAGTCGAAATAAACCCTGCCAGCTTCCTTTCATAAAAGGCTCACTCGGGTTTCCGGACGCCCATGAATCTAGAACTCTTGGTCCTGATTTCGTGATTTCTGAGATTTCGACTTCACCAGCAAGTGGCTGCTGATAATCGCCAGGGCCAACGCAAAGGCCAGAATTGCAACTGCGAGCGACTCGCGTATCAACTAGCAGGGAAAGGTCAAAAAAGGTTTTAATGTCATCTCCGAAAGACCCATCATATATCTTGATGGATCCCATGTGAATATCAGCGGAAAACGTATCGGGAAAAGCGGGTTGCTCTGGTCCCAATTCTTGACTTACCGAAACTAATTTCGACGAGGGCATCATTGAGAAACGGACTCGACTTGAGCCAATCATATTCTCCGTTACAAGCGAAGATTCATCGTCAACCACAAAAGCCTGCAATAAGGCTTCAATATCGCTCGCGGGTATCTGATTTTGAACTACGGAATTTGCATTCGAGCAACTAGGTTTGATCCCGACCCCAACAACTAAGCGTAAATCAGGTTGAATTTTGACATAGCAAAAATCACCTTCCGCAATAACTTTCCCATTGTCCTGTTTTTTAATTCGACAAAATTTTTGATTTTCAGAAAAACGAATTGGCTTATTATCTAAGTGAGTTAACTCAAGAAAAGTGCAGCTCCGAAGCAGTTTAAACTGTCGTTCAAAGTTTTCGCGTCTTTCTTGGAAAGACATGGGTAATGAAAACTTCGAATTTTGAATACGACAGGTATCGGCCCGAAAGCTGCCGTCAAAACTTACGTCGGCAGCATCCGAGGTCAGACTCGGAAGTCGAAGTCCAAGCCCAATTCCAAGGACCTTGCCACCAGAGCCTCGGCAGTTAGAAATGACTGCTGGTGGTAAGCGATCCGCCTGAATACCGAACGCGCCGGAAATCTGGTTTTCAGTTGACGCGAAAAAATTAAAACGCAGTCCTCGTGTCATTTGGCAAGTCTGACTCGAGCTTTGTGCACTTACGCTATTTGTGATGATAATCAAAAAAAGGGAAAAGAAGACCAATCTGTAGTCTCGTGTTTTCAAAACAAGATTAAAAGCTGACATCTTCTTCTCCTTTTCCATTTCCATTTAGAAGCTAGTTAAGAGCACCAAGAATCGCATCTTCATTAATTTCCGTATGAGTAGACATCTCAGCACCATGCCTTTGCCATTTTCTAAGGTTAGGCAATGCCGACAAGTAGTCTGTTTCTGTAAATACATATCGAACCTTACAGAATCGAGGCACGCGAGTAGAGTCGATTGCCAACCACGGATTCATAAGGTCGGCTACGGATGCGTTTATAGACCTGACGGAAGATGCCCAGAAAGATCCTGAACCTTCTGTTGCGCCATTTGGCAATTTGTTAGATCCAAATGCAAAACCTGCTTCATTGTCAGCAGTGTTGTAAGCATTTGAGTTATTTCGAGCCAGTCTAAAGCTTCCAGCTCCCTGCATGTCACACGTAACAAAAGCCTGAACTGTCAAACCGGCAAGCTCAGTGTACTTTTTGCCATCGACAAGACCTGGAATCACAAGTCCATCACGAGAGTTTTCACCACTGTTAGGGCCTGTAGCGAGAAAGTCAGTCGCAAACGCCTGAGCCTTCAGTGAGTAGCTGGATCGAACATTATCTTCAAAATACTCAATCTGAGGTCCTCGATAACAAACATCAACAAAATACTGGGCTGAGTAAAGCTCTGAACCCAGGTTGAACGAGAGGTTTGTGATTCTCTTTCCCCAAGAAGCTGAATCGGTCAAAGCTTGAGACCAGACGCCCGTATTTGCTGCCCGGAAAGGCGCATCTCGTACTTGGCCTGTAACAGAGGTATCTCCATTATCCTTCCAGTCTTGGTACGTGACCTTTCCATAATTCATCAGGTATTCGCCACCATTGACGCTTGAGCAGATACATGAAGAGTCAGATGCACTCGTAGCCGAACATGTTTGATTTGTACCCTGGAAGTAACACACGCGTCGGTTGGACTCCGGAGCGAGAATGCCTGCATTGCATGCATAAATGTTGGGTCCTGATGAGAAGACCTTAAAATTGTATCTCAGGCTGATGGCGTTTGCCGCCATAGACCACGCCATAACGGCCACAAGGGCAGTTAAATTTCTTGCTTTCATTTTTATCTCCTATCTTTCCTCAAAAGAGGGTTGGTTGTTTGATAAGCCGTTTGTATCATCAATTATAGATTCTTCATGTGTCCTAATGAGTCGCGCCAAGTTGCTGCTTGGGACCCATTTCTTGTCGCGATTTTGAACTTTAAAGACTTTTGTAGACTCATCCTTTTGCCGGCAAAGCACGTAATCGAAATACGAAGGAAAACCACGGTGATCAAGCCTGACAAGAAACTGTCCATCTTGGCTGTCCGATGGGCAAATAAACAAAAAGTTTCGAACGAGCTCATCAGAGTTCCAGGGGCGAAAGTAGTTATAAAGACTTCTTGAGTTCAAAACAATATAGCTCTGAGATTGAAGATACATAATCAATTCTGCGTCAGTTACGGGAGCGCTCAGTGCCGTATAGAGTTGATCTGCACGAGTCATGAGTGCCCTTACAACGTGCGAACTTGAGCCTGCGCAGCTAATACATGAGTTTGCAATCACATTGCACTGCAAGGGATGTTGGCAGAGATCTTGGCAAAATCTTGACTCATCCCCAGTGCAAACAAATTGATTGATCTGCGAAATTTCCCCGCCTTCTAGTCGTCGAAACAGAGTTTCCAGAACCCACGCTTGTGCGAACGGGGCTGTGAAAAGATTAAATAGCAAAATCAGAGTCAACTTCTTCATAGCTTTAAACTTCCTCGACACATTCGTGGCTCCAAGAGTGTGCGCGGGTTCAGGAAGAAAGATTTCGCTTGGGGGCCGGAGCATCGAACAGAAATAGAATGCTCTTGCTGGCATCCTGGTACTTGGAAGTAGACAACTTTTTGGTCCTCGCTATTCGAGTTTCCGTCAATCGTCGTGTAAAGGTAGTTAGGGGTGATGCCATAGGTCTTCTTCAGGAATTCCGCAACCTTCGATCCGCAGGTGTCATAGTGACAAGAAAGTCCCATTTTGAGCGCTTCTACACATGATTCTGGAATACTTCGCCCATATCTCAGATAGGTTTCCGCGACATGATTTACATCAATGACGAAACTTTGAGGGACATTCACCTTATCGCTCATGCCTTTAGCAAATCGATACACGGCTCGGAAAAGATAAACTCCGAACTTTAACGGATTAAAAGAAGTGGGTTGAACTGTCGCAGCGGCGCCCGAGGCCACGCCAACGAAGTTTAAAGAGCAGCCCGCACAAAAAGAGGAATCTTGAGGTTCATTTGATTTAAAGTCGGTTGGCTTTTTCGCTTCGATTTCCCGGCTGCGGCGAACCTGACACGTGTTGAATGAAATTCCTGCAAAAGCGTAGAAATTAAATGGATGGCTGGTTGAAGGTGAAACCTGGACTGCACATGGCGTGCCTAGCCAAGGCCCAAGGTCAGCAAGAAGCGCTGTTTGAATTCTTGATTTTTCAATGTTCGGATCAAACTTAATTTTACCGTCCTTCAGTAGTTGATTAAAGGAAGTTACGCGTGGAGCTGACCAATTATGGTCTATGTAAATTGGCAAGGGGTTCCAGCCAAACAAAGCTGTATTTACTAGATCAGCTAGGAAAACCTTTTGTGTTCGTTGGGTGACGTACCAGGGATCATAAACCTTGCAGGCCTTTAACTCAGAATAGGGATTGAAAAGGTCAGGTGATTTGACTTGGTCGCGTACGGGCAAAAAGGCCTCCGCATACTGGCTCGCGGTGAGTAAATCAACAGCACCTTTAAACACACGTCGCGCACATTCAATAGGGTTTTGACAAAGGACAACACGGTCGCTTCCGACGGTCAAAAAAGGTCCCGCAGAGGGTACGGAGGCTTGAAAGCCAAGCCCCTCAGGGAATTTAATAGACTTCGAAGTCATCTCTTTAGCCCAGTTTTCAAGGCCGATCCAGTTTGTTTCGTACCCTGCTTGATTAAAGAATTTATTTTTCTCGAGCTCGACGCATAGAGGACCCACCGCCTGACCTAAATTCTTGTAGTACGTGATTTGATCACGGACCGTAAGCCCAGCGGGTGAATCAAGACGAATCATGGATTCCAGATCAGATATGCGGTCGATTTTAGAACTTAGAAAGTCAAGGCGATCATCAGAAGAAAGTTGCCACTCAAGGCACAAGTAAGCGACTTCATCACGCATTGAAGAGCTAACCGACTTCATCGAAACAAAAGATTTAATCGACTCGGCTAATTGTTCGGGCGTGTAAGACTTTGCCAATAGAGAGACGTGATTTAAATTATTCACGACTTTGTTGCGCATCAACCAGCGTTGCTCAGTAAAATTCTTGCGAAACTGGCTAACCCAATCGCTCGCAGTCGGGAACGAAAGTGTGCCAAGAAAGTCATTGTTCGTAGATCGCGCACCTTTTATCAGGAGCTCATTTTCTGGCCCTTTCGAGACCAAATTGTCAAACTCGCTGGGCTGGTCTTTTATCTTGGCAAGTTCGCGAAGAGCGTTGAGAGCAAGTGTTCCGCTATCGCAATGGGGGGGCTGAATTGTTCGACAGCCGTTTGGAATAAGAAGAAGAGATTCTTCAATATCTAAGGACCGGAACAACTGAGAAAATTGAGGAGAGAGTGTTTTCAAATCATCGCTGTGTCGCCACGCCCAGGAGAAGTAGATTTTTAGGGAGTTCCAAAAGGAGTAACCGACTTTTTCCCAAGTCGCCACATCGGAATGAATATCGATTTGCAATGCCACGTTTCGTGAATCTATTTCAGCAGACAAGTCCTGGCAGGAAGTGATCGATTCCTGTGGGTTTATGACTACTTTGGCTAAATTTTCAAGACCCGAGGTTGTCACCTCGCTTCCATGAAGATGTCCCTGAAGCGGACTAAATTTTTTTAGCAAAAGGCACTGAGCGCGAGTTTTGTGATGTGCGGTAATGAAAGACTTTGCGTTAAAGTGGTCAATTTCAGACAACTTACGTTTGCGATCAGTTTCAGGTAAGCCAGAAGCCGACCACAGAGATGCAACGTAGTCACGAAGATCGGGACAAAAAGTTTCTTGTCGACAACCTTGAACCAGCTGTCTGTATCTTTCCGCCGTCGTTGCATTAGAATTCTCCACTAGATTATGGGGAAGTAAGGGCAGCTCGCCACGCAGAAGTTTATTTGAAATTCGCAACTGAAGTCCCGCTACCGCAAGGCGAAATTCTTTCATAGCCTCGATGCTTAATTTTTCAGGAGCTTCTCCTAGGTTTCGAGCAAGCGCGTGTCCAAGGCGGCCGGCGTTAAAGCCATCTAGGATCCAAAACGCGGACTGTGTCGGAAGTTCAGAATCTAAAGCGCATTGAGCTCTATTTGTAAATCGAATTGGATTTATTTCAAGTGGTCGCAATTGCGAGTATCCGACCGCACTTAAGAAAAGTGTCGCTCCAACCGCAAGTACTTGAAACATTCTTAAACGACCCAACGATTGATCCATAAACTTCCTAAAAATCCAGTGACATCATTCGCGCTCGAAAATGTATTATCAAAATTTGATTAACTCATTTCGTCTACGCGTGCAGTTAGACTGCGCTTACTTACAAAGAGGCGTTCTTACAGTTCTCAACCTTGTTCAGCATTGTGGTGTAGAACAAAACGACTGTTTGTTCAGCAGGCGAAAAATTCCTTTTTGTTGAGGAATCATGATTAATCATGTTGTACATGTAGGTATTAACAAACTGGTAAACAGCGGGAGAGACCTTAAGGGTCGAGTGGCAGACATAGTTTTTGTATGTCACTGTGACTCCTGCGTAGCCACGTTCATTGTTGTTTGCGCTTTGATCGCCGATGTAAATTGTGTCCCCACTGCCGGAATTTGGCGACGACCCATACCCAACAGAGAATGAAACAGTCCACGAAGATCCTTGATTGTCAGCGCCGACAATTTTGCAAAGGTTGCCACTGCATGCGATAGCCATTTCATTTTGGATGGCTTTTTGAATGTCAGCATCGGTGCGATTAGCAACGGGTTTTTGATCATACTCGGGCGCACCTTCATCAAACTCACTTGCTAGACAGCCAAAAGAAAGAAGAATGAGAGCTGTAAAAGCTAACTTTGATTTCATACTTAACTCCTTGTGTTTGGACTTCAAGCAGATAATGCGTTGCATAAATGAATGCAACTCCAAAGATTAATGTGTAAGAATGACAGGGTGCTCATGAAAAGCTTTTCAAAGTCTCGCTTTAAATCGATAGCTGCTCTAGCTTTAGGTCTCTTTTTTCTATAAGCGTAAGTTGTAGCTATCGTGTTTTCGATCCGCTTATTGTGCAGATTCCAGAGGAGACGCGTCTCATTTCCCAAAAGGTTGAACCGACCTACGAATCTCTTTATAATCTTGTCATTGAGCCAAGATGTCTCAGCTGTCACAAGCCCGGCGGTCGAGCCGAAGACTACCCCATCACCACCTACGACGAACTGATCAACGGCCCCCTCGAGAGCGTGATCATTCCCGGAAACCCTCAGGCCAGCACTTTTTTCCGAGTAGTCCAACCCGGCGCTCGTCGACCCATGCCGCCACCCTCATTAGGTCTGCGCCCTCTGAGCAGCACCGAAATCGAAGTCCTCCGCCAATGGATCCAAAGCGGCGCCCCCGGCCCCGAAACTCTTGACGAGAATTTATTACCGACCGATTCCCCGTTTTCAGAAAGTGATCGCTTTTAGGTCCTGCTGAATTTATAAAAGGCCATGAAGAAAAATCATGGTCCTTCGTCCTCTCGTCCTCAGCAAAAATCCCCCTTCCCTCGAGGGTCACGCGAGCCGGCGCGCGGAACTTCGAGCCCCACGGGGCGACAGATTGATTTCAAAAATTCGCGTGTCGTCGTCGGTCATCACGCCATTCAAGAAATTCTGAAAACTCATCGCTCAAAAATTCAAACCGTGTGGTTGCAGAAGGGCTTCGAATCTTCTGAAGAACTTCGAGAACTCGAAGAAATCTGCCGCGAAAATCGAATCTCCACAGAGATCCGCTCGAAAGAGCAGCTCGCAAAAGAATTTCCGCCCAACCAGGGAGCCGTAGTCTTTGCCGAAGGCCGCCCTCGCTTGGATTGGACCACTCTTGCCGAAAAACCCGAAAGCGTCGTTCTGTTTTTGGACGGCATCGAGGATCCTCATAATCTTGGAGCCATTCTTCGAACCGCTTGGCTGATGGGAGTTGACGCCCTGTTTATTCCCCAGGATCGCTCCGTTCACTTGACCGCCACCGTTCATAAAGTCGCTTGCGGCGGGGTCGAACACGTACCGGTCGAAATCGTCCCCAGCTTCCAAGCCTCGGTCGAAAAACTCAAAGAGATGGGCTACTGGATTTTTGGGCTTTCGCATAAGTCCTCGAAAGTTCTCTACAATTTCAAGTTCCCAGAAAAAGTCGTGTGGATGGTCGGGGCCGAGGACAAGGGCCTTCGCTCCACTTCCGAGCGACTTTGCGACGAAATGGCTCGGCTTCCTCAGCTTAGTGCCGAGGCCAGCTACAACGCGTCAGTTGCCACAGCTTTGGCTCTTGGGGAAACCAGCCGCCAACGTTGGGCCCACCGAAACTAGGCGCCCGCAAAGTCCCTTAACAATTGGGTTTGACTCTGCACATCTTTTTCCGTAAAAAAATCCGGTTACAAAACGCAACTCTTGTTTTTTGAAGCAGAATCCTCGCTCTTTTTGAGGTTCGGGATTTGTTTCCCAAAACAAGGTTTGAGTTATGTAGGGCTGGTTTAGCTCAATTGGTAGAGCAGCTGATTTGTAATCAGCAGGTTGCGGGTTCGAGTCCCATAACCAGCTCCATTTTCTTCAAGGGGACAGGTTCCCGAGTGGCTAAAGGGGGCAGACTGTAAATCTGCTGGCTCCGGCCTACGGTGGTTCGAATCCACTCCTCACCAACTTCATTCAGCGCACTAATCTTCCGGCTGCGCCCCATAACCCAAGTCATATCCACACCGCTCGTAAAGGGCGCACCCTTGGAGCCGCGCCTGCCGGGAGTACTGCAAGGAGCCGACTCCCCCCTCAGAGCTAAACCCTAGAGGGGATCCAGACACGCCTCTGCAAAGCCACCGGTTAGCGACACCAAAACGATATAATCACGGAGAACTGTATGAACCCGAAGCAGCTAATTATCACAATCACAACCAGCGTAACCCTATTCGCCGCTCCCCTCTGCCTCCAGGCCGAGGATGTAGCAATTGACCGCGCCTCCAAAGCCTTTAAGGAAGCCGAGCGCACCCTGACCCGCTCAACCGAGGTATATAAACAGATCTCAGAGGGCAAGCACGGCAAGATCCCTGGCGGTATCCTAGAGAAGACCCGCTGTGTAGCGATCTTTCCTGAGACCGTCACAGTCTCAGCCGGACTAGGCGGTACTCACGGCGACGGAGTCGGCTTTTGCAAGACTGCCACCGGCCAGTGGGAGAACCCAATGTTTCTAAACCTGATCGGAGGCAGTATCGGCCTACAGGCAGGCGTTAAATCAGCCGACATGGTGCTCTACATAACTGGCGAACGCGCCGCCGACGCAATTAAGCGCGGCAGCTTTAAAGTCGGAGGCGAGCTGAGCGCTGTAGCCGGCACCTTTGATAAGACCGTCCCATCACCGCAAGCCGAAGTAGTAGCCTATTCGCGCAGCCAGGGATTATTTATGGGAGCCAGCCTAGACGGAGTAAATATCTCCCGAGATGACGGGGACGAGCGCGCATTTTACGGCGTCCGCGAGGCTGTCACCACAGCCCAGATCCCAGACGATCTTCAGAGAGAGGTAAACCAACTCCGCGAAGCCCTACCGCCGCACGTAGGCTAAGCAGGACAACAACAGGTTCAACCTGTGCTTTAACCACAAAGGGGGGACGTGGGGGTGCGCCCCCGCCCCCCCTGCGGTTAAAGAAAAGAGCTCTGATTAAGAGCCTCTCCTTCCTGCGCAACTCTCGCTGATCTCTCCGGTTAGCGGCAGTATTATTAAAAGCAGTTAACTACTCACCACCTTTTTAGGTTTACAAATCGAGCTTTATCCCCAAATAGCCATATTGAGTTAGTTGGTCGTTTTTTCTTGTCATCCCCTGATCGGGGATGCCCTATATTTGGTGAGTAGTTAATTTTACCACCCCGTCCCATTCTTTTTCTTGCTCCGCAAAGCCGCCGATTAATAGGGGCTAACGCTACCGTTCCAGAATTTGCTGAGCAGTTACAAAAGCAGTATTAATTGAACACCCCTCATGGTATCCTATCGGATATGACCGATAAGGATACCGATGCTGTGCAGGCCAACACGGCCACTCAACCCAAAGTCGAGGGTCTCTACATGGCGCTTGAGCTAATGGAGCTAGCGTACGAACTCGTTCGACAGCGATTTATCCGTGAAAATCCGAGCGCTAGCGATGATGCCGTACTGCAGCACATAAATGCTTGGGCTAATAGTCCAAGGAACGGCACCACCAATCTTAAGAATACATAGCACCAAAAGAACCAAGAGGACGGGAATAAAAGGTAAATAATTTAGCGCACTACCAGTTTATGAGTTTTTTCCTCACAGAGATCAGACGAATAGCAGAGGACTTAAATGCATCTAGCAGCTCGTGGTGTCTGGTGGGTGGCTTGGCAGCCAGCGTTTACGCCGAGCCGCGCACAACTAAGGATATCGATATAGTAGTATCTATTCGGTTCGAACAGGAGATTGAGGCTCTTAAGACTTTTTTGTTACAAAGGGGATATAGCAAGCCGTTCATCCTCATGCATACTGAGCCAACCCGCCGGATGGGTTGGAGGCTGATAACAAGCTCATCTAGGGGCAGTGAACTGCCACTAGATATCTTAAGCAGCGCGTGCGGAATTGAGCATCAGATCGTCGATAAATCCTTAAAGCTTGAGGTACTCCCAGGGGTGTGGCTACCAGTTGCCGCGCTAGGTCACCTGATAGCAATGAAGATCTTATCACATCGTGATATCTCTAGATTACAAGACCGTGTAGATCTCCTAGCACTTCTAACAGTAGCGCAGCCAAAAGACATTGAACTTGCTAAAGAAGCTTTGACACAGATTATGCGAATCGGTTACGGAAATGACCGAAACCTATTAGCCGAGCTACAGGCAAACATCGACCAGATATCAAGATAAGCTTAAAAATTAGGCTACGCGCGTACCTCCGCCCCCCTTCGGTCAAAAAATCGCACGCACCCAGAGAGCTAACAGCCCGATAGGATCTCAGCCGTGGTCACCGTCTGAGCTTAAACACACCACCTCTCTATCGGTCGGCGACATATAGTGATGTGCAAAATTCCGTGCCAGTAAAACTGGCAAGGCTTTTGCTGTACATCT
>JBKDHV010000141.1:0-8838 GCA_046336915.1 Bdellovibrionales bacterium | reverse complement strand
GTTCTAGATGGCCCGAACCCTACTTTTTGCTTTCGCGCTTTTTTTTACCCTCGGTTCAATTGCCCAAAATATGGGCGCGTCCCCCACAACAGGTCCTGACTACCGGCCCTTGATGATTCAAGGTCAGTTGACGTCCATTCGAATTGTCCCGGGCGATAAATCTATGAAGCTCTTTGTTCTGGGAAAGAAAGCCGTGGATATTAAACCCCCCACCGAGTTTCGTCCTGAAATCATTAAAGTCACAGCGTTCTCGAAGGATTCGCAAGAGGACCTGAAACTGACCCCTGAGGGCGAGTACTACACGGTGACCCCACCTAAGTGGCAGAACCCCTACTCGTTACGAATTGAAACGAAGCTCAACGAGCAGCTCGAAAAACTTGAAGTGAAACTTCCCGCTCGAAAGCCCTAACTTAGGACCAAGAGCCAGGAGACTTCAAGATCACGCCCCCCAGGTCCTGGTCATTATGAATATTTCTTCCCAATATAACTTATGTCATTTAGTTATTAGTTCATGAACCGTTTCATCTTCAAATCAATGCTGCTCGCACTTGCACTTGGTCTCTCATCTGGGTGCGCGATTCTTCATCAATTTCAAATCAGCTCCATTGACTCGAAAACCGTTTTGAATGGCCAGAAATTCGAAATCATCGTCAGCGAAACCGGAGTCAACCTGCAAGAAGCAACGGACACTGCGAAGTTGTTCACGCAAAGTCAAAAAACCCAGGATCAAATGCAAGAGATTCAAAACATCATCGCGATGTTTCAGATGGGGCCTCGTACGGGAAATATGGTTTTCAACGAAAAGTATGCCGACTCGATCATGAGGGCCATTCAGATGAAGTGTCCGTCTGGAAAAATCTCAGGCTTAAGTTCAATTCGGGAAATGGCAAAGTACCCGGTTGTGAGTGGCGAAATTGTTCGAATCACAGGATATTGTGGAGGCTAGTTTGAAGACTTATTTACTTATTTTTGCTCTTTGTTTCGCGAACGTGTCTTGTACTCATCTTCAATCTGTCTAGACATCTTCCGTTCCTGCCGCCCGCGGCAAACCGATTTCTGCAGAAGGTTCTCGGTTCATGTTCATGCTTTTCAACTTTGACAACAAGTACGTCGACAGCATGGTGATGGATTTAGCACGTCAATGCCCTCAGGGGCGAGTCGAAGGAATTTTGACCAAGTTTGAAACTGTGACGTATTTCCCTCTCATCGCGTACCGCTTGCAGGCGACAGCTCAGGGTTATTGTGTTGCGCGAAACTAAGGAGAAAAGAATGAAGTCGCTTTGGCTCCTCCCATTCGTTTTTCTGACTCTTGTCGGCTGCGCCCACAGTGTTCACCTTTACCAAGCCAATGATAGCTATTCCTTTCAGGGAAAACTGATTGAGTCGGATTCTGAACAATTCGTGATTTTCTGGTTTGCCACCGAGACCCAGTATGTTGAACAGGCCTTTAATAAACTCAAAGCCCAGTGCCCCAGCGGGCGAATTGAAGGCATCAAAACACGCTACAGCACGTCCCTCGGTTTCTTTAGCTGGACAAACAAAATCCGTATGCGCGGCTATTGTCTTCCTGTGGTCGCGGCCAGAACAGCATCTCCGTAGCTGTGAAATTCTTTCTGTTTAGATTCGAGTCAGTCACGCGAGTTACTCAAGAAACCTGAGCGATCCGAAGGCGCTCGAGTAAGCTACCCCTTCTGGCGAAGCGAATCTCGAAGAGACCACCCTCTCGTGAACTCCGCCGAAAGGAAAGCCCCTTGCACAAGATTCTTTTATCTCTCTTGCTCGCCCTCAGCTGGACAGCCCAAGCCGGCACGAGTGCAGCTCAAATTCAGATCTCCGTGACGGTTCTCTCGTCTTGCCGAATTTTGACGGGCCCGCAAGATCATCCCTTGCTGCAAGAGCGTGAGGTTTCGATAACCAGGACTCGTCGAGATTCGCCTGTAGAGCTACTCTCCAGTGCCCGTCCTCGAGGTCCAGATTCCCTGGTAGCTTCAAATCGAGACAAACTTTCCGAACCTTGGTCCACTTTGAGACACACTCTGCAGTTTAGGACTTGAATCATGTAGTATCTATTCAGGGGGAATTCGAGCCATGAGAATTCAAAGAATCTATTATTTGGGTTTCTTAGTCCTTTTGCTTTCTTTTCAAAACTGCTCAGAGGTCAGTTTTCACCAACCTGAAACCCCTACCCCGTCTTCGCTTGACACTTTTTCTCGTCCCACCGCAAGCTGCTCTCCGGCCAACCTGCAGTCGGGGGTCACCGAAGAGACTTGCGAAACTCAGATTGACTATCAAGCGGCGGATGTACAGGTCTGCCAAAGCTTAACCCCTGACATTGCAAATTGTCAGTGGCAGTCAGCTCTCGCCCAAGGTTTTCAGGCACAGCCAGCAGTGCCACCGCCCGGTTCACAAGTTCCGCAGGGAGAGTCATCTCGTCCCCAGTCGCGCTTTGCCCGCAAGCTCGTTCCGACATGTGCCGCTCCCGGAGAGTCCCGCAATCGCTATGTTTGGTTTCGTGACTCAAAGGGGCAGGTCTCCGATCAAGTGATCACAACCTGTTTTGCTCCACCCTCATCTTGTACATTCAATGGCCTGACCGTTGCTAACGGGGCCTCTGTGATAGCGTACCCCGTCAGCTCTGTTCCGTTCGGGCAGACATGCCCAAGCCAACAGCGAACCTGCGCGAATGGATTGCTCTCCGGAAGTTTTGCTTTTGCTTCCTGCAGCGTGGGACAACCTCAAGCCTGTCTTTTTAATGGTCAGACGATCCCACACAATCAAAGCGTGACGGCCTATCAGATGAGCTCTGTCCCAGCAGGGCAGACCTGCCAGTTCCAAACCCGTGTTTGCTCGAACGGAGTTCTGTCCGGTTCTTTCGCATTTTCTTCTTGCAGCGTAGGCCAATTCCAATCTTGTCTTTTCAACGGCCAAACGATTGGCCATGGCTTGAGCGTAACCGCTTTTCAAACGAGCTCAGTTCCCTTCGGACAAACCTGCTCTTCAGAGTCTCGTACTTGCAACAATGGGTTACTTTCGGGAAGCTTTTCCTTCGCGTCTTGTAATGCAGGACAGCCCCAGTCGTGTCTTTTCAATGGTCAAACGATTGTACATGGCCAAAGTGTCACGGCGTTTCCCGTCAGCTCGGTTCCCTTTGGACAAAGCTGCCAACCCGAGACTCGAACCTGCCTGAATGGTGTTCTTTCCGGCAGTGCTCCCTTCGCAAGTTGCACTTCAAACCAACCCCAATCCTGTCTTTTCAACGGCCAAACCGTTGCCCATGGGCAAACAATCAACGCGTTTCAAAGCCCAACAGTTCCTTCGGGGCAAACTTGCGTGAGTGAGCCCCGAACCTGCGTGAACGGAGCTCTCACGGGCTCTTTCACAGCCCCAAGCTGCGTGGTGCAAGCACCTCAATGTCAACTTCTTCACCCCATTGGCTGGGATGGTGAAATTGCGCAGGGATCTTTTGTTTCGTGTGCTGAGTATTTTAGAGCTCCTGGAAGTACCGACCCTGTGCAGGTCACTTTCCACAACGTAGGCGAGGTGATGACCTTCCATGGTGTATTCTGTCCTTTCGGTGGAGCTTGTAACGGCCAGATCGTCTATCGCTGCGAGCTGATCAACGGTGTCCCGACGGCTGTTATCCAACCCGAGCAAACGTTCTGCCGAAGTGGTTTCGCTCAATAGTTACGGAGTCGCGCTGGGAGCTTCTTTAGGAACTAGGAGCTCCTTTTCCCACGTCGAAAAAATATCGGCGTACTCAGGAAAAACCTCCAGAAGATTCTTATTCTTTCGCAAATCGTACTGCTTGAAGTACCGAACAAACTCTTCTCGACCACCCTTCAGAGCTTCTTCAGAAAGCTTATTGGTCAAATAGTCGTTTTTCACTTTGATGATGTCGTTCCTTACAAAGTCATTGAAACCACGCGTGTTCGTCGTTTCAAAATTACGATCGATGTGATCGAGGATTTTGTTGAAGTATCCCAAAGCAAATTCTTCAGGCAGAAGAAGGTAGCTGAAAACAATCGGCTCTGTGAGCATATTGACGTACACTCGAATCCGATTCAGGTCTTCATTGTACGCCAACTTGAGCTCTTTCCAGAAATCGAGAAGCTCAGTAAATCTAGCCAGAGAAAAAAGATTAAATGTCACCATGAAGAAAAGATCTTGGCCGGGAAACGTCTTAAGGAAGTAATTTACGTTCGTCTTAAAAATTTCAAGGTCAAGGCCATGACGAATGTACTCTGCATGATTTCCCCAAGTATCGATACTTGTAAAAATCTGTATTCGCTTAACACATTTATTCTCAACAAGCTCCTTCGCCGTATCGCAGAACTTTTCAAACATCTTGGGGTTCAGACCTAGGTTAGAATTGATCGCAAGATCCAGATTCGGCCGAGGAGAAGCTTTGAGCTCATTTAAAAGCTTCATCGTCGACTTCTGAATTAGCGGTTCGCCGCCAGTTAAGCGAATCACAAAAAGCTGTTCTGAAAGAGTCGGCCACCATTTCCAAAACGCATCCAAGTAGGGGTTCGAGTCTTCATCAAAGATTTTTAGGAAGTGAATATCACAATAGTGCGAAGGCACACCTTCGTAAGGACCATGCTGTTTAATCTCATTGAAGTAGCGAGAGCTGTTCTTCGGGTGACAGTAACCACACATAAAGTTACAAAGGTTTGAAAAACTCACTTCAAGCACTTTTGGAGAAAACAAATAATTGGCGGGCAAATTCTTAATAAGTGTCGCGTCGACGTCCCGACCCAATAAACTATTCCAACGATTGCGATCGCTCATCGCTTCTGAGTTTTGATTCTCAATTCTCCAGCAGTACTCGCAACCTGCGGGCTTCTGCTCACCTTTCATCATTTCGCGCTGACAAAATTTTTCTGGAGTATTATGAAGGGCTGTTGGCGTCAGCTTTAGAAGATTGCGATCGATAGGATGCTGAGGAGTGTTGTAACACGACTGAGTCAAACCATTTTGGAGATGCAGAGTGGATTGGAACCACTTTGCTGCACAGGCGGTTTTGCTACCGGTTTTTGTCTCGAACTCCTTCAAGTCTTTCTTGAGGACCTCAACATTCTCGTAGTTTTTAATAAGTTCGTACTCGGATGTCGAATTCGATTCGTTATCACTCACCGCTTCACCCCATACAAAATATAAGCAGAACTGTTTTGATTCGAAACAAATCTGTAGTCTTGAATATCAAGACCCCTCCAGAACGGTTTCATAAAGTTCCAGAGTTCCATCTCACTAGCGACATGGTCGAATTGTTTTAGGATAAAAACTCCCTGCTGGGGCAAAAGTTGATCAATAACCTGAAAATCATGATTGAAGTTAACATTCGAGACATCATAGAAGCTAAGGGTTGGAAATTGATCTCGATCTAGCAAAGAATAAACATTCTCGAGTGAGTTGAACTCCAGGCCCTGCCTTTGCCAATAGGAAAAAGCGTCTCTGAAGTGAGACTCTTCTAGGGACGGACCCTTGAGAAAATTGCACCTTACAACGTGGTACCGCCTTCCAAGCAAAAACTGCAGAGGAAGATTGAAATTCTGGATGTTAAACCAATTCAGCTGGAGGTTGAATTTCATCGTCGGAGCACGATTGAAAAGAATCTGCTCGAGGACATCAAAGACCTCAACTTCAATGGCGCGAATGACACTAGATGTTTGCAACATCTCCCTAGACTAAAAGATAGTGACCTTAAACCGCAAGACCGAATGCAGCCCCATGACACATGGATCAATCCAGAGGGAATCTTGAGTTCGGCGGGCTGCTGGGATGAGCGAGTGGGGAGAATGGAAAATTGAGGACATTTTGCGGGTGCAAAATTTGGCGGATTCGTCGGCAGTTGTGTGATTCCAACGGTTTAAGTGGGCTCCCAGGCAAAATCCAGGTAGCTACGCGCTCAAATTCAGACCTCTGGCTGCCGCGCAGAGATTCTCTCATCTACCACTCTAGTCTCTGATCCTTGATCGTCTGTTTTACTTCTACGAGAAGAAGCCCCCTGTGGCTCGTAAACATACACATCAAGATCTGGCAAGCTCCCAAGATGTTTCAAAATCAATGGCTGAACTTCCGACCATTTCAAACCGCCAAGCCCACAACCAAGTGCTGGCATAGCAATAGATTGAATACCCATTTGCTCATACGAGCCCGCAAGATGCTTAAGTCCGTCTTCAACGTCTTGTAACAAAGACTTGTCTCGCCAATTTCTCTTAGTCGGGAAGTTAAGAATCTGAACCGAATCATCTTCCCAAAGATATGGTTGACCAGGCTTCACTTTGCCTTGATCACATTTCGACTTGTAGTCGCCAAACATTTGCGGATAGCGGCTCTTAAACTCTAGGGCAACACCTTTACCCATGACTCCAGCACAGTTCACAGTGTTCGTGAGCACCTGTGCGGGGGATTTGAAAATGTCGCCTTTGACGAATGTAACCACTCTTTATCCTTCTTTTGGGCCAGCTTGCGGAGAGTTCACGAAATACCAGCCCGGATTGACTTTAACGCCCTTTTTTATACCAAATTCGATCAAAATGGACAAGGCGCGAGTTTTGGCACTTTCGCTATAACAAATCATATCAAGCATTTGAACCATCGGCAGCCGGTCAGGAATCAAAACTTCGGCCTGTTTTTTACGTTTTATCTCGGGATCCTTGGCATATTTGACCGATCGAATTGCGGTGACATCAAGGCTTGAGAATACATCTGGGCCTGTAAACAAATAGAATTTTGAGGCATTGGACCTGGCATTGCCGTCACATACGATGGCTCCAGGAGTTGCCAATACATCTAACGAAAATCTCAGAAACAACAAGTCCTCATTGTGAGCTTGATTGATCGCAACCATAGGAGTTTTGAAACCAAGATATAAAGGAACGTAGTCATGCAGTGGCTTCTGCGATGCCGGGACTGTTATCGCTGCTCGACCCGATTGCACATCTTCATTGGCAAGATTGCGATAGCTTTGTCCTCGCATGAGGTTGTAGGACCGAAGTTCTTCGATCTGAAGAATCGGGTGCAAGTTGTCCATGTGGGTCATGTGATGGGCGACCCATACTTGGTACTTTTCATTGATTGTCTCGCTCAATGATTTACTCACAAAATTCCGTTCGGTTAAAGCGCAAGGCTTATCATATCGTTGCTGCTGGTGCATCGATTAAATGGGTTTGACCACACCACGTTGACGGTATATTTACAGTCATATCCAAGAGGCGGACAAATGCTCCGAACGCAAGAAAAGGAATTGGCCCAACTAGCAGAATCATGGGGCGTGGACTACCAAGTCATCAAAGTCAAATCTGACTTGATTCAAGCAATTAAGGACCACTGCCATAGAAAGAAAATCAGTCAACGCCAATTAGCCGCTATGGTGCCTGGCCTATCGCAAGACCGAGTATCGAAAATCTTCACCGGTCAGATCGGGCACATGAGCATTGATAAGTTGGTGGAGATTCATTCCGCCTTGAAATTAAAAATATCAGTTAAAGCAGGACATCATGGGCATAGATGATCAAATACGCTCGATTGAAAATCGACTGACGGCACTTGAAAAAGACCGCTCAATTTTACTGAATGAGCTAAAAGGGCTTCGAGCGCAAAGAGATGAACAAAAGCCCGTTGTGTTGCTGGGTCGTCCAGCCCTGATGAAACCCCCAGAGTCGAACGAAGAAAAAGCGGACCTTTTTCTAACATTGTTCCGTGGCCGAGAAGACATTTATCCCAAACGATGGGAGAACAACAAAACCAACAGAAGCGGATACTCACCAGTTTGTGAAAATGAGTGGGTAAAACCAATCTGTCAAAAGCCGACTATAAAATGCAGCGATTGTAGCCATCAGAAATTCTCTCCGCTGAACTCATCAGCTGTTGGGGCCCATCTTCGCGGAACCGCAACTATCGGCACCTATGCCATTCGAGCTGATGACACCTGTTCGTTCTTAGCCTGTGATTTTGATGAGTCCTCGTGGCAAGCGGATCTGCTGGCGTTTTGCGGCCATGTCCCAGGTTTAGTTGAAATTCGAAGGTTGAGTGGCGATTTGTTTCATGCAACTTCCTCGATTGCATCAGTCATGTCAACGTGATTTTGTTCAGTTAGTTTTCGAAGCAAAATCCATAATGCCGGTAAGTCTTTGTGACCTCGGATCTTGCGCATCTTTTTCTCCGATGCCAGACAGTAAGTGCAAAGCCAGCGTTGGAAATGCTTGGAGTCTTTCCAGTGCTTCACACGTCTCATATCTTCTTCGATCAAGGAGTTCAGCGATTCAATCGGATTCGTTGTCGAGAAAAATGTTTTCAATGATCTCGTGAGTTTCAGCTCATGGATGACGAGCAGATCCTCTTTGGCTTCGCGGAAACTTTCGAGTGCCGAGAGATTCAAATCACGAAGCACGCTCTCAAGGCGGTCACAGACGACTTTGACTTCAGCCAGGTCCTTGGCGTCTCGAAGTCCCCAGAAGAGTCCTGTGGCCTTATGGGCCTGGTCACCAAGGGCTTTCTCGATGTTGCGCCACTTATGAACGAAACAGCGTACTCGAATCGCGCGCCGGTTCCTTTTGTCATGAACCCGGTACTTTTCTTCGAGCGCAAGATTGAGTCCTGAGCCACCGTCGACGACGAAGAGCAGTCCTGCTTCTGGCAAACCTCGAGATTGCAGATCATTCAAAAGGGCGATGCAAGACTTCGAATTTTCAGTGTCGGCCTGATAAATCCCAAGAACGAACTTCCGACCATCGCCGGCGACACCGAGTGCCACAATCACTCCGTGTTTTGAGAACCTCTTGCCGTCGATGAAAACCGCTCGGATATCCATCTCTTTCAGGGATCTTTTTTGCA
>JBKDHV010000140.1:0-1060 GCA_046336915.1 Bdellovibrionales bacterium | reverse complement strand
GGTCTTTTGAGTCGCACCAGCTCCTCCTCGACCTTCGATAGTGGCGCCGTGTCTGTGTCATCCCGATACGCCTGAGTGGCTCTCCTCTCGTCATATGCCCCCCTCCGCACCCGCTGCCTGAGCCTCTTAGCCCAGCCCGGCGCGACCGTGGCTGCTTCTTCCCCCTCGACCTTCATCCGGGTCTTGATTGCGCAAGACACTAACTCACGACGTCGCTTTTGGGCCATCTCGCCCTCCGGTAACGGTCGCCGCTCGTTTCCTTCCTCGTCAATGCAGACATCCGGTCCACGAATGACCTCGTCGATGATTCGCTGTTGCTCCTCTTCGGCTTTGGCCTTCTTTCGTTCCATGGCTTTCGCCATTCTACGGTTCTTCTTCACCTCCTGATCTTTCACCCACATGACTTCCTCCTCGGTTGGTACTCCTTTGTCATCCTCTAGGTCATCCGCCGTCGAATAGACCGGAGTCTCGCCTCTTCGGAATAGCCGCGACACAGCGTCCGCGTCCACGTGGTACTTGCCATCTTTGTAATAGAGCTCCATATTGTAACCCATCAAATCCATCAAGTATCTCATCAGGCGACCGTTGTTGGTTGCCGTTTGGCCCTTCACCATATAGGTTAAGGCGTTATGGTCAGTATACACTGTGAAGAGCCGTGCATTCTGCAGATACACATCCCAGTGTAGGATGCAATCATGAAGACACTTACACTCGAGCTCCACTGGTGCATAATCTCTCTCTGGTCCTCGCAGTAGCTTCGACCAGTATGCTACAGGCGCCCACACTGTCATCGCATCATCTACCGGCTGTAGCAAGATCGCTCCCAGCCCTCTCCCCCGTCTACATGCATCGCATCGGATCTGGAATGGCTTAGCATTGTCAATCGGCATCAGACACGGAGCCTGCGTCAACATCTCCTTCAGCTTGTCTACCGCCTCTTCGTGTTCCTTGCCCCATTTAGCTTTGACATCCACTCCCTTCCTAGTGAGATCATGTAATGGTGCTACAATAGATGCATAGTCTTTGATGTACTGCTTGTAGTATAGTGTCATGCCTACGA
>JBKDHV010000139.1:0-13533 GCA_046336915.1 Bdellovibrionales bacterium | reverse complement strand
TTGACAAAGCCAACTTTAAAAAACAAGTGACTCGATCAATGAAGTCACTTCAGAAAAACAAAAATAAAGTGCGCTCATTTTTTCAAAAGCCAAGCCTTAAATACGCCGCCTAATGTTGGTTATCCAACGAACTTATTAATAAAGCCAGCCTCTGCCACTTCGGCTGCCGTGTTCTTTTCGCTCTCTTGGGCGGCCTTTGTGTCCTGCATCTCGGCGCGATCGAAGAAGTTTGTATCTGTGGGTCCCGGCATGAGCGCTGTCACGCTGACCCCGTGATCTTTCACTTTCGCACCTGTTCGGGTGAGGGGATGCGATAGTGGGAGGTATTGAGTTCGATGCAGTTAAAGTAGCGAGAGTAGTGAAACAGATAATCGGACGCTTTTGCTTTTGAGGGATAAAGACGACCCAGCCACTCTTTTCTTCCCCAGGCAGGCGCGCCCAGCCACACCCGTTGTTTTGCATTTGTCGAGAGGGCTTTCCAAAAGGCCGTCTGGCCGGGGTCCGCCGCAGGCAAGTCCCAGGTGATCTGATCAAGCTGACGAAGATCGTTGAGTTTTCCGAATTCCATACTAGACTGAAAGAGAATTGGAAACGAATTCAACCGTGAGGTCAATCCGTGGATAAAAAAAAGCTCGTCCTGATGTTGCTTGAACAGCTCGAACGAGACCGCCAGGCTCTGCTAGAGGCCACGAAAGCCACGCTCGAGGCGGCCACTCACGAGGAAAGTCAGCCCGAAAATGAGTACGACACTCGAGGCCTTGAGGCGTCCTACCTTGCCGGAGCACAAAGTAAAAGAGTGGCGGAACTCGAGGAATCAATTTCCGTTTGTCGAAATCTTCAAGTCAGAAATTTCTTAAGCGAAGAGCCCATCGGTCCCACGGCCCTGGTCCAGCTGAATCTTGAGGGAAAGAAGATCTGGGTTTTCCTTATGCCACGAGTGGGGGGAATGACACTTGTTGAGGACGGACGTCGCATTCAAGTCGTGTCAGGGCAAAGCCCCTTGGGTCAGGCGCTTCTGGGGGCGCGAGTCGGAGGCTTTGCGGTTGTTGAGACCAGTGACAAGGCCCGCGAGTACGAAATCTGCTCCGTTCAATGAGCTGAGCTGATCTCGTTCTGCAAAGCCGCAAGGCGCGGATTCATGATGCGAAAATACAGAGGCGGAATCAGGGCCGCAACCACCATTACGGAATAACCGAAGGGCATGGTTTGTGCTCCTGTCTGAGGTTCCAGCTGATGGAAGGGTACTCGCGCTTTCATGTGATGGTGAGAATGCAGACCCAAATTGGCCAGAACCGCATTCGTTGGCCAACTGGCCGAGTCCCACGAGTGTTGAGGTTTAACCGGCTCATAGAGACCGTTTTCCTTTTTCACGCGAGTGAGGCCGTAGTGTTCGATGTAATCCACCGTCAAGAGAAGGACCGTGGCCACCGCCGCAACCGACCACCAGTAGAGAAGCGCCAAGGCTCCGAAGGAAAATCCAATGGCCAAAGTTGCAAGAGCGGACACGACCCAGTACAGAGCGATTCGGTGATAATACAGCGGTGTTTTGGCATTTTTTAACCGAGTGGTTTCAAAATGCCAGGCGTGAACTAAACCTTGAAAGTAGTTCTGAACCCAAAAATGGTAGAGGGTCTGATCTTTCCGGGCTGTGGCCCCATCTTCGGGGGTTCCGACAGTTCGGTGGTGACCAAACACGTGTTCAATTCCCCAATGGGCGAAATTGACGAGCATCAAATTCCAAACTCCCAGTGCTCGTTCCCACGCTTCGGCGCGATGGACGAGCTCATGGGCGTAGGTAATTCCAAAGGCGCCAAGAAGGCTGCCCGTGGTCAGAACAATTCCCAGGCGCTCCCAGCCGGAGTGTTCAAAAAAGAAGACGCCAGAAAAAATCAAAAGGGCTGACAGGTAAAAGGGGCTCGCGTAAAGCCAAAGATTCGTCCAAGCACTTAAGGCCAAGTTGCGGTCCTGACGTTTCCAGTTTGGAAAACTCAGTTCAAGAACGGGAATCAGGCCAAAAAGAATGAAAAATCCAAGCCAAGATCCCAAACCCCCTTGGGAAATTCCATACATCGAGACGCCAACAATCGGGACGGCCAAGCAGTAGAGCAAATTGTAAATCATAGGGCGAGGTTATCAGGGCTCGGACTCTTGTCAAGCGAGCCCCAAGCGGTCTTTGGGAGGGTGAAATCGCGGTTCGCGCTGCGTCTGCGAGGGGTTCTCTAGGCCTTTTTTAATTCAGGCTCAAGCTGAGATTGAGAATCTTTCTCGATCAGCTCGAGGGAGAAGCGGTAGCCCACTTTGGGAATGCTTTCGATGCAGGGGCCATAGATGTCCATTTTTTTTCTTAAAGAGCACACATGAGAATCAATCGTGCGCGACAGAACGTGAACATTGTCGCCCCAAATCGTCCGAACGAGATCGGCGCGGGATTGGACCCGCCCTTCCTGGCGCATCAGCTGAGCTAGAATTTTCAGCTCTTTGCTCGTCAGCTCCAGATCGCGAGGCTGATTGTTCACTTTCATGTAGGCCGTCATGGAGGCTGTGTCGATATGCAAATCTCCACGGCGCAAAATAGGGGAAAGGTGGGGATCTTTTGATTTACGCAGTCGCATCAGGATTCGGGCTCGCAATTCAACGGGCTCGATGGGTTTCACGATATAATCGTCAGCTCCATTTTCAAAGGCCGCAACTTTTGCCTCAATTCCATCATGGCTCGTGAAGAAAAAAATGGGAATATCCGATCTTTGGCGAAGTTCGTGAAAAACATCGTAGCCGCTCCCTTCAGGAAGCAGAAAGTCGATCAAAGCCATATCAAAGTAATAATTTTCAATCAGGCGACGAGCCTCTGCGACGGTTTCAGCAATCGTTAATTCGACCCTTGAATTTTCTAAGGCTTTGCGAACAATGGCTTGGCACTCTTTTGAATCTTCTAAGAACAGAACTCGAGACATACCGACCACTCCCAAAATCCAAATATTAACTCAGCTTACCGATTCCAACTTCAAGTTTTCCGTTCTCTGATGAATGAGCATCTGGAACTAGAAACGATTTATATTGAATTTCAACGCATGGAGCATGATAAAGTCAATGGCCAGGGAGGAGGACGGTATGGTTTGGAACTCGGAGACAGACCGAGTTGACTGGAAGATGATTCGTCAATTGGAAAGTCTTCGTCAGGCTTTGCCGGAACTTGTTGAGATTTTTAAAGCCGATTGTCCTCGTCGGTTGAACAGCCTTCGCGAAGCTCTTAAGTCTGAGAATTTGAGCTCGAGCCTGGCCTTAGTTCACGAAATCACTTCGGCCTCTGCCTACTTGGGGGGTCTAGGAATTAAACAGAAAGGTCTTGAGATTCGCGCCTGCGTTGAGCACAGGGACTGGTCAAGGGCTCAAGTGACGGCGCAAGAACTTGAAGCCGAATGTGAGTTTCTCATCGCATCTTTGTCCAGTCGAACGTTCTAATCGAAATTGATTTCCGTCTTTTGGCCTCCTGTTTGCAAAATTCGCCTCTCATAGGGATTTCATTATCGCCTTAAAAGCATGGAGGCTGACCAACAACAGAAAAGGAGAGTCCTATGGATCCACAAGCAAACTTAGATCTTAAGTCCTCGTCATCGGATACTATTCATAAGGAAGGTGAACTCACAAAAACCGTCGAAAAAGTAACGGCTAAAATTCCTTCGATTACGTTTTTGAATTTGGCTCTCGCAAGCATGGCGGTTTCAGCGGGCTTTGCCTTTCTAACCAATCGGAAAGGGCTAGCCAACTTTATCGGACTGTGGGCGCCCTCTTTCTTGATTTTGGGTTTGTACAACAAACTTGTTAAGGTCGAGGGTTCTGACCGTACCGAGCACCTTCATTAGACAAGACTTATAATTCTTGAACCTTTGGGGCATTTTTCGAGAGGAAAAATGAAAAATGCCCCTTTGGCCTCCACTTCACGAGACGGACTCGTCCGGCCCAAGATCCAGCCGCCGTCCCGATCCAAATCCAGGCACAAAGATGTTTCATTTTAAGATTTTTGAGTTGTGAAAAAAACCTCATCATTCCTCGAGCCTTGAACCCTAAAATCAAGACGAAGTCGTTCCGATAAAGCCTTGAGAGGTGAATTATGTCGAAAGTCGAGGGTGGTCGATTTCTGACCTTTATGTTGAAGGATGAATTTTATGGCGTACCTATTAGCAAGGTTCGCGAAATCAATCAGATGATGGAGATCACGCCGGTCCCGATGACTCCCAAGTTTGTCGAAGGTGTTGTGAATTTGCGCGGGAAAATTCTCCCGATCGTAAATCTCCGGGAGAAGTTAAGTTTTGAGAGAATCCCCTACAACCGTGAAACCTGCATCATCGTGATCGAAACGGTCGTGGGTCAGGTTGGCGTGGTTGTGGATGCCGTTCGTGAAGTGATCGATTTGAAGGAAGATCAAACGGAAGTGCCCCCTCACATGGGTGGAGACACTCACATGACCTTTCTGAGTGGACTGGGTAAGCATGAGGATAAAGTGATCATCCTGCTTGACGTTGATCTGGCTTTTTCGGATCAGGAATTTGCAAAATCGATGGGGCGTCTTTCCGCCGCCGCCTAAGAGATCAATCGACTGTTAGGTCAGAGCCAAATTCCCCTCTGTTCGAGGGGATTTTCTTTTTCGGCGACGTGATGAAAAATTCATCCCCTTTCAGGCCTTGGTCAAGGCTGCGGCCCTTATCTTCTAGGGCCATTTTGACGATAAATTGAAAGGAGTTCTCAATCCGATCGCCCCCTTTTTGTGGGTCACGAAGGAAGGCAAATTCATGAGTGGCGACGACTTTTTAGAAGAGCTCAAGCGTGATTTCTTGAATGAAGCCTCGTTCATGATGGAGCAATACGAAGAATCCATGCTGGCTTTGGAATCCTCTGAGGATCCGCAAGAGCATATCGGGCGAATCTTCCGCGTGGCTCATTTGACGATTTCCGCCAAACAGGTGGGCGGCTCGGTTGTGATTGAAATTTCAGAGGATGGACGAGGCATTGATCGCGAAAAAATCTTAAAAAAGGCGCTTGAGAAAAAACTTGTTCCGGCTGGAGTGAACCCCCAAGATCTGAGCGATGAAAAGGTGTATGAGTTTCTTTTTGAGCCGGGCTTTTCCACAGCCGAAGTCGTGACGGATCTTTCTGGGCGTGGTGTCGGTCTGGATGTGGTTCGCTCGAATATTGAAAAGATTAAGGGTAGCATTCGAGTGCGAAGCACGCTAGGGAAGGGAACAACCTTTCAGATCTCAATTCCTCTCACCACCGCCATCACGGATGGCATTGTCGTCACGATCACGGGAAATCCTTATATGATTCCCATCCACTCCATTCGTGAGATTGTCCAGTTTGACGAGGATGATGTGACAAATGTGGCCAACCAAGGAAATGTCCTGAAGATCCGAGACCGAATTACGCCGGTGATGGATTTGGGTCCGGCTTTTCAAATGACGCGAAACCTGGGGTTCCACTCGGCAGCCCCTGAGGCTCCACAGCTGTCAACTACAAAGACCTATGTGGTGCTCGAGTCCTCTCATGGGCTTGCGGCTCTTCCCGTCGATGAAGTGATCGGGCAAAGCCAAGTGGTGGCCAAGCCTTTGATGGTTGGAGTGGCTGTCCCCGAATTTTCGGGGGCCGCATGAGCCAAGTACCCAAGAAGTTTGAAGCTCCACCAGCTCTTTTCAATCCGACAGCGGTCAGCTTG
The DNA here is from genome assembly GCA_046336915.1 of Bdellovibrionales bacterium. Classification (GTDB taxonomy): domain Bacteria; phylum Bdellovibrionota; class Bdellovibrionia; order Bdellovibrionales; family Bdellovibrionaceae. Next base: position 7,826 of record JBKDHV010000139.1, on the reverse strand, counting down.
AAGCAGCCGATTTACGAAGCCTTGGCGGCCAAGATCTACCAGCTGGCGGGTCTTCATCTGCCTTATAACGATAAGAATTTAGCTTTGATGTGCAATCGTTTGTCCCGCTTGCTTCGGGACCACAAGCTGACGACCTACGAGCAGCTGAATGACAAATTGAAGTTCCCTGATGAAAAACTGAAAGTTGATTTCATCTGCGCGATGACAACCAACAAGACGGATTTTTTTCGCGAAGAAGCACACTTTGATTTCCTCCGGAAACATCTTCCCGGACTTTTGAAGTCAAAGCCGGAAGTGCGAATTTGGTCTTCAGCTTGCAGTTTGGGGTCCGAGCCCTACACGGTAGCGCTGCTCGCCAGCGAAATCCTTCAACCGATGGATCGCGCCCGGGTGAAAATTCTTGCAACCGATATCGATGTCGAAGTCCTGAAGCGGGCGGTGAGCGCTCAGTATTCCGTGCTCGAGATGGAAGGTCTTGCTCCCGTGTATCGCCAGAAGTATTTCAAGCAGATTAGCCAAAGTCTTTTTGAGCTGAATCCTGAGGTTTCCAAATCCGTGCACTTTTCCGAATTCAATTTAATGAACACAACCCATCGATTTCCGCGAAAGTTTGATGTCGTGTTTTGTCGAAACGTTTTGATCTATTTTGACAAGTCGACAACAGAACGGGTCCTTGACCTCTTAGTCTCGAACCTTGAAGTGTCAGGTTATCTCATCATCGGACATTCGGAATCCGGAGTTATCAAGCATCCCTGCTTGAAAAGTCTTGGAAACTCGATTTTCCAGAAAGTGAGAAACTGATGTCAAAGCTGAAGGGCATGATCGTCGACGACTCTTTGATGATGAGGAAGATTCTCGCCAAGATGGTGGGAGAAGCGCAAGACATGGAAATTTCAGGTCAAGCGTCGGATCCGTTTGAGGCTCGCGATTTAATCTTGGCTCAGATGCCGGATGTGATGATTCTGGACATTGAAATGCCGAAGATGGATGGTTTGACGTTCTTAGAAAAAGTGATGAATCACAAACCGATCCCCGTCCTGATTTTTAGTGGGCATGCAAAGTCCGGGTCGCAAATTGCGTTGAAGGCCCTTGAGCTTGGGGCCGTTGACATCCTCGAGAAACCTCAGGACCTGACGAAAGCTTTCGAGCAAATCAAGGACACCATTTTGACAAAATTCGTGGGGCCGCGCGCTCTCGGGTTCGGACTTTCAAAAACGCCCCCGCGGCGCCGACGGGCCAAGCCCCCTTGCTCAGCGCGGACTTCGATGCGTCCACTTTGCTGGCGATTGCCTCTTCAACGGGCGGCACCGAAGCCTTAAAAGTTTCTTTTCCGGCTTCCGAGGTTGGATGCCTCCTACGGTTGTCGTGCAGCACATGCCCAAGGGCTTTACGAAAACCTTTGCTGAGCACCTGTGTCGACTTTTTCCCATTGAATTCAAAGAGGCCGAAAACGGGGACGTGGTTCAACCCAACCGTGTGCTGATCGCTCCCGGCGATTATCACATGGAGCTTGTGAAATTTGGTGCCAAGTACACCATCAAGCTGCACCAAGAGCCCGCCATGCATGGAGTTCGCCCAGCTGCCGATTACCTGATGAAGAGTGTCGCGCAGTGCGCGGGTTCTCGTTCCATTGGCCTTGTCCTTACGGGCATGGGAAAAGATGGCGCACAGGGACTTTTACAAATGAAAAAAGCAGGAGCCTACTGCGTCGCTCAAAGTGAACAGACCTGTGTGGTGTACGGAATGCCCTCCGCTGCGGTCAATGCCGGGGCTATTGATAAAATTCTGGATCTGCCAGAGATCAGTGGTCATATTCTGGGGCGACTCAAGAAAAAAGCAGCGGCTTAAAAGAACAAAGAGATTCTTCAGGCTAAGAGCGCGATCGGAAAAGCTCTTGGCCATCCTTCCAATTCAGAACGCTTCCTTGAGCGCGCACGTATTCAACCTTTTTCAGATCCACTTCATGAACGACCCAGCTGGGTTGATTCACGGCCCCTTTCGCAAGCACACCATCTTCCGGGAAGCCCGTGTCAGGCGGACCGCACAGCAGGGCTTGCCCCGTGTTCATATCGACAGCCGGTGACCAGAGCGCTTCACCAATGGTCTGCGCAATTCCCACATAAAATTGATTCTCAAGAGCGCGGGCTCGCGCCCCCACATGCACGCGATTCATTCCGTAGAAGGTTTCCGTGCAGCTTGGCGCGAGCAGAAGGTGAACGCCTTGTTGAGCCAAATCCTGAGCGAATCGGGGAAACTCGACGTCATAACAGATGTTCACACCTAAGAGTCCAACATCTGTCGTGAAGGCCTTGAGCGTGCGATCACCGGGAAAGATCTTCCAGTCTTCATTTTCGAAGCGGGTCATCACCTGTTTATCTTGATACCCCAAGAGTCCCTTTGGAGAAAAAACGAAAGTGCGATTCACAGGTCGTCCTTCATGGAGAACAGGAAAACTAGGTGCAATCACGATCTGTTGATGTCGCAAAGCGAGCGATCCAAAGGTTTCCAAAAACAGCGTCAGGTGAGTTTGCAGGGCGGCCACTTGATTCTTCAGTCGGCGTTCTTCCGCGCTGAGCAAGGATGTGAGATCGAGCGAGCCATACTCAGGAAAAACCAGCACTTGAGCTTGGATCGCCGAGCGAGAAAACTCTTGAACCGCCTGAACCCAATCGATTTCAGACTGATGAAAGAGAATGGGATACTGTGCGAGAGCAACCTTAAAAATCATTTTGACCAGTCCCGAATCCAGAATTGCATGGGTTTCGAAGTCTCGGTCGTTGAACCAAGATCGGCCCATGAAAACTCTGATTTTAGCGTGGGAACAGGATCATAACCACGCTTTTTCCAAAATTCATCAAGCGGTCTGTAATTTGCGGGCTTCGCCGGGTGAGACTCTGGTCGAACGACAGCACAAAATGACGTCCAACGAAAGCGAGAGTTTTGCAACGCAAACTGTTCCCGCTCATCAAAGAAGATATGCCCTAAGCCTTGGCCCCGGTACTCGGGCAGAAGCACACTCTCACCAAAGTAGAAAACGGACTCGAGGGGCCATCCCTGGGTTTGAAACGGTCGACGAACAAAATCTTCTTCGTCCAAAAGGGGAAGCGCTGTCGCCGCTCCAATCAAGCGGGATTCATCGTACAGGGCTGCCAAGAATCCCATTTCACTTTTCGAGTAGCGCTGCAGATACTTCTTTTCGTAGTCGAGGTCGCCTTCGTAAAGATAGGGGTAGTCCCGAAAGATTTGGATTCGCAACGCGGCCACTTCTGGAAAAATCCTTTCCATTTCGCGGCCGACAAAGCGTTTGATGACTTTCGTCCCTAACGAACGAGTTCGATCCATTTTTTCAAATTGTAGTAGGTGGCCACACGGCGAATTCTTTGATTCTCGACTTCAAACACGCCCAAAGCCGGAATCTCGTACTTTTGCCCACGTGCCGGTGGAAGGCCGCCGTCAGTTTGAAGATAGGTCCCATGCACGACAAACTTCGCGCTGGCGTGGCGACCACTTTCGTCTAACATAATCACGATCTCGTGAAGATGCTCTTTATAGTGAAGATTCATTCGATGAAGGAATTGGCGAAACTTGTGAACGCCAACTTCGGACTCTCCTTCATTGATGTCATGGATCACCTCAGGATGCAGGCACTCCAAGAGAACCTCGAGATTCTGAGAGTTAAAGGCTTCATAATACTTTTGGATCAAAGCTTTCGTTGAATTCATAGGGCCATGAAAGCAGACAGAGCTTGGCAAAAGCAAGAAAAATGATAAAAACGAAGGACTTCTTCGAAGGAGATAAACATGGCGCAGGGGCGAGTTTCTGAGATTTTCAATCCCGAGTGGTGGACCGAGGTTCCGGGTTTTTCGTTCCAGGATATCACCTACCATCGTGCGAAGAATCAGGGAACCGTACGAATTGGCTTTCATCGCCCCGAAGTTCGAAATGCCTTTCGGCCTCAGACGGTGGATGAACTCTTCACAGCCCTTGAGCATGCGCGTGTAAGTCCCGACGTCGGAGTTGTCCTTCTGACCGGGAACGGTCCCTCGCCGAAAGATGGCGGCTGGGCTTTTTGTTCAGGTGGAGATCAGCGCATTCGCGGAAAAGACGGTTACCAGTACGGCACCTCCGATGATCCTGTCACGAAAGCAAAACTGGGACGATTGCACATCTTGGAAGTTCAACGCCTGATTCGTTTCATGCCGAAAATCGTGATGGCTGTGGTGCCGGGCTGGGCGGTTGGAGGAGGGCATTCCCTGCACGTGGTCTGTGATTTGACGTTGGCTTCGAAGGAGCACGCGGTCTTTAAGCAAACGGATCCTGATGTTGCAAGTTTTGATTCGGGTTATGGATCCGCTTATTTGGCCCGACAAGTCGGTCAAAAACGAGCTCGCGAAATCTTTTTCCTCGGTCGCAACTACTCGGCGCAAGAGGCCTTCGAAATGGGAATGGTCAATGCGGTCGTGCCCCACAAGGATCTTGAAAAAACAGCCTTGGAATGGGCCGCCGAAATGAACTCGAAATCCCCTACGGCTATGAGAATGTTGAAATACGGTTTCAACTTAATTGACGATGGGCTTGTGGGACAGCAACTTTTTGCCGGCGAAGCCACACGTTTGGCCTATGGCACGGACGAGGCCCAAGAGGGTCGCGATTCCTTCTTGGAAAAGCGGCCTCGCGATTTCAAAAAGTTCCCTTGGCATTTTTAAGGACAGTCCGAAAGTTCCTGTTGCCAGTGTCGAACCTGATCCTGAAAGGTCTGCTCATCCGTAGGTGCCAGGTTCTGCTGGGGGGCTAAGCCTTTTCGCTGTTTCCAACTTTTTAAGACCAACGCTTGAAAAGTTCCAAACAGGTGACGGGGGTGAGAGTTCATGTCTGCGATCAAATAATCGAATTGCGGGTCCCCATGCAGAGCTTGAATTTCCGGAAGCTCCCAGCGCTCCAACAAAAACCGATAGAAGCTGATTTGCCCCTGTCGCCAATCCTCTTTTTCGAAAAAGTGATCGGCGTGCAGAAGATCGTGAACGGTAAAATCCCAGGCTGAGTGCCCGTGATGAAGTTGATCCCATTGCTCGGGTTGAACGAGGACCGTCACCACACGCTGGCCCTGGGCCTGCAAACGGAGCAGCTCGAGGGGCGAGGGGATTTCGTGGGACAGCTGCAGCGGATAACGGCCCGTATGCCACATCAGAAGGGCGCGCCGAATCCGATCACTGTAGCCCTTCCAATGAAACTCATGAAGAAACGTCATCGTGTCTTGATCAGCTAAGAAATTTGAATTCGGCTGGACTTGGGCCCGGGCTTGAGGGTCACAGTGGAAGCTTGGAAGCTGCAGGGGTTTTCTTTGAAAATGGAGAGGGCGCTTCAGCAAGAACTGAGCGGTGAACTCTGCGGGTGAGATTGAAGTATGCCGCAATTTCTGTTGAAGATTCAAGATGTCATTTATCGACCAATGACGCACGGTATTTTTCCCTCTCTTGACGATGTCTTAACTTGAAGACGCCACGATTTCCAGGGTCAAATGAAGTTACTGGGGGCGAAATGGATTTTTGGACCCGGGGGACATTGGGATCCCTTTTTCTAGGATTGAATTTGTGGGCCAGCGTCGGGTGGGCGCAGTATTACACCTTCTCGGCGAATGTCAGACCGGCTTCGGCCTGGCAAGAGCCCCAAAGCCTTGTCTCGGCCGCCGCTCGATCGGCTGTTGATCTTTTAAGCTGGTCGCAATTGCCAGGCACACGCCCGCGCCCCCCTGAGTCCTATGACCGATTGAAACATTTCGGAAGCTGGATTGAAACTTCAGATCAGGATTGCTACGACACCCGCGCCGAGATTCTGATCCGAGACAGCGAAAAAGAAGTTCGATTTTCTGCCAACAACCCCTGCCGTGTTTCGGCCGGTTACTGGTCTGATCCCTACAGCGGACGCAGCTTCACTCAGGCCCGCGATGTCCAAATTGATCATGTCGTCGCCCTTAAGAATGCCTATGACAGTGGAGCCTACGCGTGGACGCCTCAGGCCCGTTGCGCCTTTGCGAACTTCAAGGGTTATGAACTTCATCTGATTTCGGTCTCGGGCCATGAAAACCAAGCCAAGGGGGATCGGGCTCCGGATCAATGGATGCCCTCCGATGTTCAATACGCCTGTCAACATCTGCACAATTGGCTGACCGTTAAACTGGCCTGGAATCTCAATATGGAGTCTTCCGAAGCGCAAGCCGTGCGACACTATCTTCAAAAGTTTCAATGCGAAGCTGAAGAGTTTCGTATCAGTCGCTCTGAAATGGCGAAGATTCGCCGAGCGGCTCAGCAAGCCCTGGAAGACTGTCGCTAGTTCCTAAACTCGACTTCCGCAGGAGCTTTTCACCGAGTTCCGTTGCCTCGATCCAAAATCTGGTTCAGTTTTAACTTATGAATCTACATGTGATTTCGACTCTTCTTTTTGCGTTGGCTTTGGTCCATACCTTTTTGGCCTCTCGCCTGACCCATTGGTCCCACAAATTTCCAGAGGGCTCGACACCCAGGGCCTTTTTGCATCTGCTGGGCGAGGTCGAAGTGGTTTTCGGGATTTGGGCGGCCGTTTTTTTGGCGGTCATGGCCACCCTTGAAGCGCCTCGTGCCTCGGTCGAGTACATCGAGAGCTTGAAGTTCACAGAACCCCTCTTTGTTTTTGTGATCATGGTGGTCTGTGCGACTCGGCCCATTTTGATCGTGGCCCGAGATCTGATGTCGAGCCTTTCCTGGATTCTCCAGCGCTTCTTGCGACTTCCGAAGACCCAAGCGGATGTATTTTCCCTTTTAGGGTTTGGTCCGATTCTAGGAAGCTTCATCACTGAGCCTGCCGCGATGACCGTGATCGCCCTTCTTTTGCGATCCATGGTCGAGACTCTTCGTCCAACTGCACTGTACACCCTCGTGGCGGTGCTTTTTGTTAATGTGTCGGTGGGGGGATCCTTTACGCCCTATGCAGCCCCACCCATTTTAATGGTCGCCGCGAAATGGGGATGGGACCTTCCTTACGTCTTTGCCAGTTTCGGGCTTAAAAGTTTTGTCGTCTGTGTTGCGAATGCGTTCTTATTTGTTTCGCTCTTCCGGCAGGAGATAGGTACGGGCATCAAGTCTCTTGAGGTCGTTTCTCGCGAGAACCAGGGGCCGTCTCGCCAAGTGCCGGTCTGGATGAAGATCATCCACCTCATTTTTTTAGTGGTCATCGTCGCCAATCACACCCACTCGAACTTGTTTATGGGGGTTTTCCTTTTCTTTCTAGGATTCACTACGGCGACCAGATCCTATCAAGAGGCACTTCGCATGCGAGAATCCCTGCTTGTGGCTTTTTTCTTAGGCGGCCTGATGATCTTTGGAGAGTTCCAAAAGTGGTGGCTGCAGCCTTTGTTAGCCCAGCTGTCAGAGGTCACTCTCTTTCTTGGAGCCACAGGTCTAACTGCAATAACCGATAATGCAGCTTTGACCTATCTGGGATCCCAGGTCGAAGGGCTAGCCGACATTTCAAAGTATGCGCTTGTTGCGGGAGCTCTTGCGGGTGGGGGGCTCACGGTCCTCGCCAATGCTCCGAATCCGGCCGGTTATTCCATTTTAGTGAGTAAGTTTCCAGACGGAGTTATGAACCACTTTCGCTTTTTGATGGTGGCGCTCGGGCCGACTCTTGTCGCGGTCTTGTTTTTGGGTCCTTGGTTTTAGAACCGAGCTCGCGTCTCCGATAGAGAAATTGAGAACCACTGCCTCTTTTGAAAAAGAAAGTTGACTGCTGCTCGACTTCGGCGTTTTCTCTGGGAAAGTGGTTCCAGCACGGGAGAGCGTATGAATTTGGGA
>JBKDHV010000138.1:0-1127 GCA_046336915.1 Bdellovibrionales bacterium | reverse complement strand
AAATTATGAATCCCAAATATATCTCCCGACACATATAATAATTTATTATTTTAATTCAATCAAATCATTGGAGAATTACTCTTGTTTCTATTAAGTTTTGGGAGAGCAAATTGACCAGTTTCAGAAAAAATAATTCCGGCGGTACCTACGTTGTGATATAGACCAGCAATATTTGAGCTGGAGATTGAGTAAGCTGGAAGAAAAAGTTCGTGTCATTGGCGATTAATTTTTATGACTTGTGCATCAATCATGTAGGCACTCCATGTGAAATTCGTATCTGGATGCGTATTGTTTTGGGCGATGAAGGATTTTGTGAGCTCTACTTACTTGGTGTCCTGTGAGCTTGCATTGATGATTAGTTCCTGTTAGAGTAACATGTGTCAGACGACCACGAAAACATGAGCAGATGTATTCCTCAAGTGTTGATGTCTTGTGGAGGGGAATAGCGAGTTCGATTGTTGTGTAATCGATCTGAGGTGACCAAGTAGCTCTGGTGTTCCGAGGAGTATTTTGATGGCTATCGTTTTGCACTTAGACAGTTCTAGCTCAGAATGGTCTGAGCGATAAGATGGCTTCCGTCTGCAGTTAGATAAGGATTAGACAGTTCCAGTTGACCGATGATCTGAGCTGGAACAGTCCGACACTATTCTAAGCAAATTCAATCAGGCTCGGTCCATTTTCCTTGGAATAAGGAGTATAGATAGGAATAGACACTGTCTGTGAGTTAATGCTCAGACCGAATCGAAGTGAACATCTGAGCATGAACTAACCGACCCTATCTATTCCTAACAGTAAGTGAGGGTCGGGGTATATTGTTGGAGAGTGTATTTAGTGAGGGTCGGTGTGTGTTGCTTGGACTCTTCGATGAATATTATGACCCTGGCTATTGAACCAGGGGTTTGATGAAATAATTCATAGGGGTTGGTTTTGATTGTGGGGTTTGGATACCAATAGGTTTGGCATCCGGGTGTGGGACCGGTTAGGACCGTGTCCCGGGGGTTTGATTGGGGGGGTTGATTGAGGGGTTTGGGGGGATTTGGTTGGGTTGGTTTGAGGGGTTTGGGGGGATTTGGTTTGGGTTGGTTGGAGGGGGTGTGGGGAGGGGGGATTGGGGGGTGTGTGGGGGT
>JBKDHV010000137.1:0-13358 GCA_046336915.1 Bdellovibrionales bacterium | reverse complement strand
TCTTGTAGATTCTTGGGGTATTCCAAATCACCTATATTCGACCTGAAGCCTCAACTCCAGTCAAGTGCATATGCATATATAACTATTTAGTTTGTGGCGAAGGGAATTAAGTGTCTCAGCTTTTGTCATCATCTGTTTTATTTCTGAGTTCAGATGGTTCATCGATCCCACATTGATAGGTTCGATTTTTCAACTTGTTCATGCGCAATTAAAAGACTGGAAAATCTTATATATTCTTTAAGTTCTAGAGAGTGGTTTTCTGGCTTTAAATTACCTTCTGCCAAGTTACAACGGTCACATAGTAGGCCTCGAACGGTCCCTGTAGCGTGGCAATGGTCTATAGCTAACGCTCTTTCTTTATAGCCAGATGTTGATGGACAGACTTTACAACGACCACCTTGTAAAACGTAACGTTCATAATATTCGTTATCATCAATACCGTATTGCCTACTTAATCGAGCTCTACTTCTGTTTTTCCAAGGGGTAATATTCATCACGGCCTACAGAGTGGGGGGCGGTTGTTTCATCTGAGTTGCACCCAGTCTCGTTTGCATAAAGGAATTGAAGTGTGCTTCCACTTCATGTCCCTCGAGCTCGTCTTTCTTATACAACTCTTCCGCTAAAAACTTAATTAGCGGTCCGAAGGGCCTCAACACTCTTTCGCACTCTGGTATCATGTGATGAACGTACGCTCGAACTTGCGAATTCTGAATCTGATCCAATGGCCCGGGTTCTGGAACTGCCAGGGTAGCCATCCGATTTCTATACTCATCGACTTGCAAAAGGGTCTCAGACCATTTTTCTGCCTTTGTTAAGTCATCGCCACCGGGATGACATACGTTGAAAAAAAGCATCTCGCTGGCATAACCTCCCAAAGAGATCATAATTTCACGAATCGCATCGTTAACGGTGATCTTAGCTTTCTGAAAAGTCGGTTCACGTGTCATGAATCCAAGATATTTATCAGTGCCATTGGGCGAGTCCATCCCTTTGAGCGAGAGTTTTCCAACGCCTTGGCCGCGAAACAATGTCATAACTCCATGGCCCGTTTCATGAATTGCGATTTTCATTCTTTTTTGATCCACTTAATTCTTCTTCCTATCTCCGAACTAAAATATGGTAGTTCTCGGTTTTCGTGCTTTCCTCTCAAAGTTTTTCGGCACGTACCGACAGTAACCATCAGTATTCAAGATGTCTGAAAAGTCAGGCTTTCCTGTCAAAACTTGGTTATAAACCTGATCCAAACAAGGTGCCATTTCATATGTTGGTCCATGACCGCCATCAATTTGAGTAACAAATGTTTTTGGTGCTAATTTTTGATTGTCGTAATGGTACTTGGCGGTGTGAAAAGGTGTCGCTGGATCGACCGTTCCATTAATATAAACAAGGGGAATGTCAGTTTGAAGTTGAGCAGAGTCGTAAGGATGAACGAAGGGTATGTTCGCACAAGCTGTGCCGTATTTGAGAATGTCATATGTAGCCACACCGGTGTCTAGTTTTGGTTTAATTATATCTCCTAGTGTTGGGGATAGTTCTTGGCACATAATTTCAGTAACTAAATATTTTTCATATCCTTCGGGGATCATCTCGTAAGTTGGTGGATTCTCATCAAATGATTGTTTTGCTTGAACTATCTCTTCTGGGGGATTTGGAATCTCTCCCGAAAGGTACGCCTGAAGTTGACCCAATTCCTTTAATGTTTCTTTCCATGCATGGCCCACGATAAAGAAATAAGATCCCCAAAAGTATTTTCCATAATCCAAAGGATCAGAAGATGAAAATAAAGATTTTTGATTCGGGAATCGATCGAAAAATAAGTTTGCGATATCGATATAGTTTCTACTGTACTCATTTATATCTTTTAAATGTATTCCTAGTGTACCTTCGAGCAGAATTGCATTTGGCCGAAATCCAAATTGATTTTTCCATATTGAATTTCCGATATGGGTAGCTACGACAGTTCCGTAAGAATGCCCGTGAACAATATAATTTGTAAGTTTCAGCGATTTGATTACTTCCAAAATATCATGTGCGTGTTGGCTAGTGGTCATAATATCTTTAGGGAAATCAATTTCTGTTCCGAAATTGCATTCTAGTCCGCGTGGATCGAGATGTATCCAATTAAAATTTTTAGAATCTTCATCATTCCATCCCATCCCCGAACCGCCAGGTCCACCGTTAATGTAAACAATGGTTGGCAAAGAGTTCTCATTGATAACGTGTTGGAAATAATATTTAAATTTTTTTGAAGACTGATTTTGGTGATCATATTGAGTGTCCACGACACTCAATCCGGTGATACCTTTACATCGTGTTCGAATCTCATCAAGTTGAGTTTTTAAAGGGCCGCTGGATAGTTCAATTTCCCGATCTAATGCGGGATTGCTATATTCAATTGCAAATGCAAATTGAAGTGACATGAGTAAAGATAGGATCAACGTTCCCCCCTGAATTCAAAAATTCGACTATAACGACTCTGTAATATTAGTCAATTTGACGGCAAATAAAGGCTTCTAAGTTATTGACTCTCTGTAGAACCACGGAACCAGAAGTACAAAAAGAAAAAGAGCAGAAGCTAATCTTTTTAATAGCTTATGCTCTTTTCCAGGTTCCAATTCTGGTGGACTCGATGAGACGTGGTACGAACCACTCTTCATCGGCCGCTACATATTTGGATTCTATACAGTTTTTCCAGAAGTGCCATTGGAAAAACCCAGCTAACTACCGCGATCTTTACATCAATCAACGCATTTCCGCCGCCCAAATCGGCGAGAAGCTCGGCATCCCGAAGCAGACGGTGCTCAATCAACTGAAGCGTGAAGGCATTCGGCTTGGAACGAACAAAGGCCGACTTGCGAACCCGGATAATTATCGACTCGCCTACGCGCCATACGGCTTTTCCAAAAGGGACGGGCGACTCGTGCCGAACAAAACCGAATTGAAAATCTGCCGGATCGTCGTTCAGCTCCGCATCAATTCGAAAATGTCATTCCACGAAATCGCACGCGAACTCGAACGCCGCCGAATCAAGGGACGGACGAATTCGGTTTCATGGACTCACGCGACCGTCGGTCGCATCTACAAAAGATGGAACGGAAAACTATAAAGGGGAGAATGCCCTATGTTTGCAGCAGTGAAAGATTTAATCGCCACAATTGCAGCCGTCGTCATCTTGGCCTATTCCACCGGACACCGCGAATGGCTTTGGAAGCAGATCGCCGTCGTTCGACAGATTGCCCTGAACGAGGCAGGAAAGGACTGGGGGTGTCCCAGTATTTTCAATCGTTCGGCCTGCACAAACACAGATACCGCAAAGCGCGACAAGTTTTGACCGATGTTGCGACATTTTCACCACCCTACTTGCCCAGTTGCTCAAATTGCATATACTATGCTAATTAGCGGATTCGCGGAGGTGCGTTATGGCAGAAGAACTAACCCTTGGAAGAGTAATATCCGAAGCAAGGAAGCGGATGAATCTCAGCCAAAAGCAGCTTGCGGAAAAGATCGTTCGAGAAGACGGCGAAACGATCTCCCCTCAATACCTGAACGACATCGAACATGATCGCAGGAGTCCTTCATCGGACCACATGGTGAAACAGTTCGCGGACGCTCTGAAGCTAAAGGCAGACTATCTTCACTATTTGAATGGTCGCTTCCCAGAGGCCGAACGCAAAGAAAAGCTCACGCCTCAGCAGTTCGAAAAAGCTATCGTTGCATTCCGGGCGAAAACTACAGGCAAACGATAGATGAAGTACGTCAAAGACAAAACCGGCAGATTTGGCGAGCGCCCACACTATGAGCCTCAAGAACTCGATCAAGCGTGTGAAAAAATAATCGTCGATTTTCTTCGCTCAAAGTACAGTGAAGTTCGACTTCCAGTTGGTACCGAAGACCTAAAAATACTCATCGAACGAGACACTGAAGAACTCGACTGTTATGCCGATCTTTCGGGGTATGGTGCCGATGTTGAAGGTGTAACTGAATTCCGCCCTGGAAAAAAGCCGATAGTGCGCATTTCAAAATCCCTCACCGAAGATGAGCGATACGAAAACCGACTCAGAACAACCCTGACACATGAATACGGCCACGTTCATTTTCATTCGTATCTGTTCACACTGAACCAAGAACAAGGGCTCCTTTTTCAAGGAGCTGGAACCCAGCGCCTAATAAGCAAGAGAGAGAACATCATCAACGCTCCCCAGTCGGACTGGATGGAGTGGCAGGCAGGATATGTATGCGGCGCAATACTTATGCCGATCAGTAATATTCGTAAGCTTGCCAGCGAGTTTGTCCAGGCGCACAACCACTTCGGTCCCATCGCGCCCCAAGGACTCAAAGGTCGTGAAATCATTGAACTTGTATCCCGAGAGTTTCGGGTTTCCACGGATGCCGCGCGTGTTCGCTTGTTGAAGCTGAATATCCTGGGAACTGAGCGTGGTCCATCTCTCCTTTAATAAATGCATACAATTGGCTTGATTTTTCTCCACGTCCAATAATACGCTAATCTGCATATCGGCGGATTAGCAGTTGTGCGACTTGTCCAGTTTTGTACCACGCTGGGGAGGGGAAAATGGCAAAACAGACTCCGAGAACGTTCATCAGCTTCGACTATGACAATAACCACGATCATAAAATTCTCTTTGCGGGCCAGGCGAAAAACAGCAAGGTACCGTTCAACATCGCCGATTGGTCGTCAAAGCAGGAACTGCCCCAGTCCACCTGGGAAAGGCAGGTTTCGGCTAAAATTTCCGCGTGCAGCATCATGGTTGTTCTGGTCGGAAGGAACGCATCAACGGCGACGGGCGTGAAGAAAGAAATCGACATGGCTAGATCGCATAACGTTCCGTACTTCGGTGTTTATGTTGATGGAGCGAATTCTTTTTCGCCACTGCCGCAGGGTCTTCAAAGAAATCGTGTTATCAATTGGAACTGGGACCAAATCGCCAGTGCCATTGATCAAGTTTCCAAAGAAGGAAAGAATCAGTGAACATGAAACGCGCATTGATTGTCGGCATCAATGAATACGAGAAGATAAAACCGCTCCGGGGCTGCGTGAACGACGCAAATGGTATTGCCGCCCTGATCTCCAAGCATGACGATGGAAGTCCAAATTTCGACACCAAGCTCATCACGTCGGACGGAGGAAAAAAGATCACGAAAAGGGATTTAAAGGCGTCCCTCACTGAACTTCTGACGAGACCGGCGGATATGGCGTATTTTTACTTCTCGGGTCATGGAACCGCCACAAATCTTGGCGGATATCTTTGTACTTACGAGACCGACCGCTATGATGAAGGTTTTGCCGTTCAAGACCTTCTAACCCTAATCAATCAGTCGCCCATCAAAGAAATCGTCATCATGCTCGACTGCTGCCAGAGTGGAAGCCTCGGGGCAATCCCTGCATTGAATTCCGGGGCGACCCTGATCAAAGAAGGGACCTCGATTCTTACGGCCAGTCGCGAGAGTGAAAGCGCCATGGAAATTAATGGCGCCGGAATTTTCACCTCGCTTGTCCGCGACGCCCTTTCAGGCAGCGCAGCCGATCTTCTCGGAACAGTTACACCGGCGGGGGTTTACTCGCACGTGGAACAGAGCTTTGGCGCATGGGACCAGCGTCCGCTGTTCAAGTCCTACGTTTCCCGCTCCACACCACTACGAAAAACTACGCCAAAGATTGACCCGTCCATTTTACGAAAGCTCGTTCCTCTTTTCTCAACTCAGGATGATGCTCATCCACTCGACCCCAGTTATGAGCACACGGAGAGAAAGGCGAAACCTGAGAATGTCGAAAAATTTAAGCTACTCAAGAAGCTCCAAACAGTGGGCTTGATTAAAGTGAACCGGGAGCCGGACCCTGACCTGTACTGGGCCTGCCTGGAAAACCGGTCCTGTCAGCTCACTGCGCTTGGAAAGTTCTATTGGCACCTCGGTAAGTCAGGGAGAATATAAAATGCCTAATGCGAGTAAATTCATGAAGTTCCGCACTTCGTGTCAATGAGACAGGTCAAACCAAGGGAGACGTAGATGGCTAGGAAATCGAAAAGACTGAAGACATCGATCAAAGAACACGGCGGCCAGGCAGCTTCAGCTCTTCCCAATCACAGAGACGTTTTCCTGTCTCACCGGTCAGCAGATAAAGAATTCGTTCGTAAACTCGCATCAGACATTGAGCAGGATCGGAACGGCACAGGCCTCTACACATGGCTTGACGAGGCCGAGGTAAAGCCCGGGGACAGTATCCCTGGTGCCGTAGAAGACGGTCTTCAAAAAAGTCGGTTCTTTGCGGCCATCATGACGCCCGAATACTTCGATACCTCGGGATCGGGATGGGTCGATGCCGAATGGCATGCAGCGCTACATACCGACCCGGATAACCGTCGCGGACGAATTATTCCCATTCTTGCAGCCGACTGCCCTAGAATTCCATTTCTGCTAAGGCATCTAAATGCAATTGACCTTCGAGAGAAGAACTACAAGTACGGTTTGCAGGACCTACTGCGCGCTTTACGAAATCAACCGCTCCCACGTCCCCACACCCATAGAGGTCAACTCGTCACTCCCGGAGGAAGAGTTGACCGGGCCGGTCTGTTCGCAGAACGAGCCGTTCCCGCCGCCGATCCAGATGTCGTAAATGAACGGCTATATTGCAACCTACTACCCGTTGAGCGATTACCAAAATATGTGTTTATCGCTCCTCTTTTGGATTCCATCCGTCCAAAGCGCAAGGATGGAACTCTTGGCGTTCCGCCAAAATCGGAATTGCGTGATCTAATAATCGAACGGCAAACTGCCGCAGGGGTTGAGCGACCATATTCACCCGCTTTCCGCATTCATGAGGATCGAGTCTTTTCCTTCCACGAATTTGACGACAGTCCACTTCTGGCGATTGCGGACGGAGACAATACTGAGGCCATTGAAACGCGTGACCTTGTGGCGAATGAATCCACTAGAAATATCGTGTTCTCTCTCTTAAATATGGCCGTCTCACGGCATTGCAAGAAGGTCGGACTTGAAATCGACGGCACCAAGATAAATCGTTTCTTTTTCGCAAAGGACGGGGAACTGAATCGTACCGTTCGATGGAAACCTAAAAAATCCTGGGCAACGAGAACAGTCGCCAAGCCATATCTCGACAAAGAGGGAAATATAAAATTCTGGGTACATCAGGGTGCGTACCTAAAAATGATGTTTCTTGCAAATAGACTATACTTACAAATTCGCCCGACCTGGATCATTACCAAGGATGGTGTGGAGGTTATGCAAGGCCCAACTGTTTCCCGCGTAGTGAACAGATATACTGGCGCTGAACGAAACTTACAGATCCTATATCATGTCCGTTTTTGGACTACTATCTTGAGGCACTCCAAGGGTCTTCTCACCATGAAAGCGGGCGATCAAACTATCGACTTCTCGACAATACCTGCCTTCGTGGATCAACCGTATGGGATTCAAGACGATAACCAAGATGCCCTTGGTCTCTTGGATCAAGACGCCGTTCTTTTTGCCCAAAGGGAAGAAGAAATCATTGACCAATTGCCTGATTTAACAACCGTCCAAATCGAAGAAGCAGAATGCGAATCTGCTCTCGCAGAAGAGGGGGAAGAATGAGTGGCCGGTTTCGATCCTACGCAAGACGCCCACCATCTTTTGACTCAGGTGTAGTTGAGGAGCCTTTACTTCTATTCGGCGGCCGCAAAGAGCATGTCGATCCAAAAACCGGACTCAGTCTTTTTGGTCCATATAGTCTCTCAGGACAAAACAAGCCGACGCTTTCCTCCATCACGGTTGGAATTATTGGCCCCGGAAATATGGTTGCGGATGCTCAACAATGGTTAAATGCCGTGAAAGGTCTTCTGACCAATGATGGTAGCCAGCCATATCTGTATCCTCACTTCCCTGGATTCAATAGTGATCTTCCATTTCAATGCGACTTCGTTCATGGAGACACATGGAACGAGTCTCTGAAAAGTTCTGACCTTACTCACGCTCTCGAACCGATAAATATGACTGAGCGTATTAACAGGGTCGTTGATCTTTACATCAAGGCCGTCGAAACCCTTTCTCAAAGGGAACCCAAGCCGACAGTAATTCTTCTGTGCCTACCCCAAAATGTGGTAGATGCGTGCACGACAAAAATTACCGGCCCAATCGGAAGGCGAATTTCAGTAAAACGCCCAACCAAGCCCACCCGCCAAAATAATTTTCGCGATGGAGACCAGCTCTCCATTTTTTCTCTCTTGGGTGAGGACGTCGGCGAAGACCTCGGTGACAGTTGGGAATATGAAAACTTACGTCGTGGCCTGAAGGCGGAGGCCATGCGATTCGGAATTCCTACGCAAATCGTTTGGCCACGCGCAATTGAATTGGTGACTCAGATAGGCGGCAGAGGAACAAAAAAGGCACAAGATGTCGCGACTCGCGCATGGAATTTTACAACCGCTCTGTACCACAAAGCCGGTGGCTCTCCATGGCGTCTAGCAAAGCTAGAGCCTGGCGTGTGCTACGTCGGGATCTCTTTCTACCGAGAGTCAGGAGCAAAAGGCTCGCAACTCAGAACAAGCATGGCTCAAGCATTTACTTCCGCCGGCGACGGTTACGTTCTTCGAGGAAATCCTATTCCCTGGAACGAAGACACGCAGGGACGCTCTCCTCACATGGATAAAAAATCTGCAGCTGCGCTATTAAATGACGTACTCGAACTCTACAAGAAACAGAGCCGGGGAAGCCTCCCAAATAGGCTGGTCATCCACAAAACCTCTCGATTTTCAGAAGACGAGATCAGTGGATTTGATTCCGTTTCAGAAATCGTTCCTCGCCGCGATTATGTCGCCCTTGGATGGAGGAATATTCAGTTCTACAGAACTGGCATGTATCCCCCTCTTCGAGGAACCTATGTAAAATTCAGCGACTCCAATTTATTGCTCTATACGAGCGGCTATGTTCCATTTCTGAAGACTTATCCGAGCATTCGCGTTCCGCAACCAGTCGAAATTCTCGAACATCACGGCGATAGCCCTTGGAACATCATTTTGGAAGAGGTTTTAGCCTTAACGAAAATGAACTGGAATACTTCCGATTTTTCAAATGCAAAACCGATTACTTTGGCGTTTTCCCAGAAAGTTGGGCGCATCTTAGCTGAGCTTCCTCCGAATGTACAACCGCGCCCAGAATATCGCTTTTATATGTAAGCCAGCAGACAACTACATTCGCTTCATCACGCGGATAACTCATTGAACCTAATAGTCATTCGCAATATTTCCTTCGTATAAGGATTTGCTGCTATCAGCTTTCATAATCGCATCTCTCACGTCTGCTTCTTGAAGATCGAGAACCCTAAATTTCCCATTCACCTCCGCAACGGCTTCAATCCTTCGGTAGTGCTTTCCGTGGGCCTCTGCATATTGCGCCAATCCTTGTAGTTTTGGTATCGAATCGGAAAGATGAGTACCGTGTGGGTCCACAATATCAACCGCAACTTTGCCCGAAGCGTGCGAGAAGAATAAAAAGTCGGGACGAACGATGCTAAATTTATTTTCAAAACTGTAGGCGATCCCAAGAGAGTCCTGTCCTGAATAGGACGGATTTCGGTACCAGAAACCAAAATCAGACCGAGCGATCTCTTTGTTCAAAACTGCCAGCTCCCAGCCTTTAAGCTCACAAGGGAATAGCTTACTTTCTTTGTCGCACAGCAAGTGATCCTTATACGCCGGAAGAGGAATTTCTTTTCCACTTTCTTCACGAGCCGTAGTCGGAACCATCCAAGAGGTTGGAGCTACCAAATCTATACTTTGTGGATCTTTGCTCCAACTACGAATCACTCTATAAGCCTCCTGTCGATCATCTGTTAAATCTTTGATTTTGACCCGATACTTATCCAGCCATTCAGCCGTCAGTTTCTCTGCTTCAGTGTCCAAGTAGATTTGCAGATCAGCAATAAGTCCCATTGCCGCGATGTCAGTGTGCGCCTCCATCAACGCTTCTTCCTCGGTAGCTTGTGATTTCTTTTTGCTCGCTAAATGCTCCGCATAAGTTCGAGCCAAATCAGGGCTAATAATCCTGGCGGCCCTTTTAAAAGCATTTTCGATGACGTTGAAGTCAGAGTCCTCAAGAAAGTCATCAAAAGACTTTTTCTGACTTTGCATTTCGACTTTCAGGCTCTTTCCTTCAACAGTTAAAACCGCTTTACGCGCTTCTTTGATCTCTTTTGAGTAGCGCACATTGGCCGCATCAAGAACTTTGTGCAAATGTCCGTGAGCCTCTTTTCCAGCATCCTTTAACAATCCATCTGAAGCCAACTCTTGAGCGAGAGCAGTTAGCCGCTTAACTGGCTTTGCCCCTCGCTGCGGGAGTGTTTGCGTTGGAAGTGAAGAGAACTTCTCCCAAACAACTTTATCCGCCTTGGGATTGCGGAACATTTCTTTGGGATGGATCAAAACTCTTCTCCCGTCCAAAGGTGCCGAGGATTCCTCATCACCACCTTTCATCAAAATTTCAGCCACCGTTTCGACGGCTTTTGCATTAAAGAACGGAAGGATACAATCAACAGAGTTTAGGCGATCGTTACCCGCGATTCGTCTGGCGAGAGGGGACCGAATCATGCGACCAAGCAACTGTGTGATATGCGTCCTATCTTGTGCCGCACGAAAGGAGACCATCACCTCAGCCCTTGGACAGTCCCAGCCCGTGCTGATCGCATCCTTTGCAATCAAGATACGAATCCAATGCGACTCTTGAACACGCTCAGGAGAAATGTAAGGAACAGCGTGGCTTCCGAAATTCAATGTTTTGTGTTCGCCAAATACGTGAGCGACCGCCTCACTTTTTAAGTCTGTCCACTCTTGAAAAATCGTATCGAGGGCCTGGCCGATTTCTTCTGGATCAGGAGTGTTCGGAGCCTGTACCACCATCAATGGCTTCACAACTTTGCTTTCGTTCTGTAGTTTCGCGTACTCTTCCCATGCTTCACTAATTTCTTTGATCTTATGAACCGCGCGGCGAACAAGAACGGTATCGAACTTTCCCACTTGCTCGGGGATGTCCAAAATGATCGTGTCTTTAAGAAGACCCGACGCCTGAACCTTCGCGGGGTCGACCACTACGTTGGGAAGATTCGTGCGTCCTTCAGCAACCGACACTGCTACGTTAAATCGTTCGACCGTCGCCGAAATGCCAAGAACAATGGGAATAGCCGGTGCAGAACCAGAACCGTTAATAAGTCGTTTAATGATGGTAGACTTATCGCTGGCGGCACTTGCTGATGTTTTTCCCATCCCGCGATGAGCTTCATCCAGGACCAGGTACAAAGTTAGATTTGGATCGTCGATTGTGTTCTGAATGGTGTCCCAAATGGTTTGAGAGCGAAGGTCAGGGCGGATTCCTGGGAATGTTCCTTGCGATTCATCGCCACTCGTTTCGTGCCCTCGCGTGAGCAAGCTGTTTTTTCCAAGCTTTTGTGTATTTAGAAAGTAAATCTTTCCAGCCTCGAACTTGTCTCGATTGAAAGTGCTTTCGACAACAACGAGGTCACTCCAGTCTAAACGATCAGAGGCCTCAAGAAGTCTGAAGCGTGTTTGCTCATTCAGAACTGGGTCGTCACTGAACCAGATGACTGTTGCAGTATGGTCAGCCTCAAAATCAAAACTGTCATCTCCATGAAATAGAGCTTCAAAAACCGCAGCGGCCATGACCGTCTTACCGGCACCGGTAGTCGCGGCCAGGGAGAACGCGTGCTTATCGCTATCTTCACGCCATCTTTTGGCGGCCTTGCTCAAATTAACGAGGATTTTCTCAACTGCTTCTTCTTGATAATCTTTCAATGTAAATTTCATGCTTACTCACCGCCAGATATTTCAAAGTTCTTTAAATACGATTCGTACAGGCGCACCGGCTCTACTGACTCAGGCAGACCACGAACGATGATCTGGAATCGCCTTTCATCATTCGTAACAATGTATGCAACGCGGACGCTTTCGGTTTTGCGAATTTCTTTACAAAACTCAGTTGCTCTATCCAGGTCGGTAAGAAGTCCGTAGGAAGCAACGACCGCCCAACCGTTCTTGGAAATGGACTCAATTCGTTTGCCTTGGCTTCCTGCTCGCATCCAGAGAAGTGGAGCAACTCTGCTAAATGCAAGGTTGTGAGAAACGGCGATCGACGTTTCGTAGGTCAGATCAAAAAACTCTGCATTTTCCTTGAAGCCATCGGAGATTGGAAACTCGTCGGTGAATTTATAATCGCCAACGATCTTTTTCCCTTCAGGGGTTTTACCCGTAATCGCAGCTTCAACCCGTGGTTTGGTGATGTAATTGCAAATGCCCCATTTCTCCCAACCGTCATCACCTGGTCTTAGTTTTTTAGCTCGCAACTCTTTCTGTTCATCCGCGCCAACCTCATTGTTCGTAATACAGATGCATTGACGCCTTCCGCCATCCTGCTTATTCAGCCTCATCACCGCATGAGCAGTTGTCCCTGAGCCCGAGAAAAAATCTACGATTATGGCGTTAGGTTTGTCTGCGATAAAAAAGCGCAAGGTATCCTCAACCGCAAAAAGAGACTTCGGAAATGGAAATCTACGATTTGGAATTAGTTTTGAAAGCAGAGCTGTGCCTCCTGTCTCTGCATTGTGTGATGGCATATTCCAAACTCGTTTAGGAATCACCCCCTTAGCCGCCTTATAGGAGGCGATAATTGACCCGTCTTTTTCTTTACCAGTTACTTCGATATCTCCCGATTGAATTGCCGCGACTGTTCCACTCGGTAAATACTGGATTGCAACATATTGTGTGTCTGGCTTGTAGTTACGAGCACGAAGATAGCCGCCTTTTAGATATGTACGGGCCGTTTCTGGCGTAATTCCCCAGAGTCCTTCCGTCCCATCGGGGAGAAGTGGCCAAACAGCAAAAGTGCCCTTCGGAGCGCGAACCGACAAGCGGTCAACGTCGTCCGTTATCTCGTTACCAATTGAATGAATGTATCCAGTTTTTGATTCTACAAAAACTGGATAAAACTGCTTAGGTCTCGCACCGCGACGCGCAGTGGGCTCTCGTCTTCTTAGTCCAAGCCAGTCAATCGGCTTTCCAATTTTTGCAGAGGCAGAGCGCGAGTCATCGAGCATATTCACTTCACCAAGCGCGACTTCTTGGCTGCCAAATCTTAAGGTGAAGATATATTCCTCTACTCTTGAGAATTGACCAAAGCGAGCCACCCCCTTCCCGCTAATATTAATAAGTGCGTTGGATAACCAACATTATCTTGCAGTCTAAAGAATATTCTTGTTAAACTTTTTCCATGAGAAAAGACGATGCCAGACAATTAGACCATCAGACGCTTGAAGAGTTACGAATAAGATCAGTAAAGCG
>JBKDHV010000136.1:0-4589 GCA_046336915.1 Bdellovibrionales bacterium | reverse complement strand
TGACAAAGCCAACTTTAAAAAACAAGTGACTCGATCAATGAAGTCACTTCAGAAAAACAAAAATAAAGTGCGCTCATTTTTTCAAAAGCCAAGCCTTAAATACGCCGCCTAATGTTGGTTATCCAACGAACTTATTAATATCTGCTGGTGCGAGCGACGGACGGAGCGAGTCTGAAAGGACGGGGTTCTGAAGCCTTGGGTGGTGGCTTTTCTTTAGCGAGGGACGCTCCAAGGGTCCCGTCAAGGTTTCGTAAACAACTTTTAGAGTTCGGCAGGTCGAAAGGCCTGGTTTTGTGATACGAATGGTAAGGGGAAGGAACATTCTTTAATCTAGAAGAATGAGTGATGTTGCGAGTAGTCACAACGCTTCTCTTCGAATCACCCGCATTCAGAATTTGAAAAATGGGGTCGATCTTCTAAGCCTTAATGAGGGGGGCTTTGTTCCCGTTACCCAGTATACGGAGAACTCGCTGACGATGGAACTTTACAATGCGTTTATTGGGGAAGGGCAGCCGGTCTGGATTGTAGGGCAGATTTCGATCAATGGTCAGTTTCAGCATTTTGAAGCTATTGCCAAAGTAGCAAAGTTGGACGTGATCGTCGAGTCATTCGTCCAGTTCGAATTTCAGATCACCCAAACGCAATCCGCTTCTTGGAAGAGCTTTCTCGATTCCAAGTTGCAGGCGCAGAATCGAGTCGATGCACTTCTTAAAAAAATGAAAGGTGGCGAAACCGATGAGTGAAGAGTTGACGCCGCTATGTAATTTCTTGCAAGGGAATCTGTGTCTGATCGTCGAGCCTTCGCAGTCTTTTGCCTTTGCGATCCAGTCAACTCTTCAGCAAATGGGCGTTCCGTTCGAGCAGTTGCATATCTCGAGGAAGATACAAGATGCGAAGAAGATTATCGAACAGAGAAAACCAAAAATCCTCATCACAGAGTACGAGATTGAAGGTCAATTCGCGATTGATTTGATCGAGCTGCAGAGTCAGCACTACGATGCGCAAAATCGAATCTCCTTCATCAACACGATGAATGATTCGGATTCGGCCGTGGCAGAGGCCTCGGAAGGGGACGTGGATGGGTACTTGCTGAAGCCCTTTTCGATGAGTGTTTTCAAGGACAAGCTTGAAAAGGTTCTGAAGCAAAAGATTCAACCCTCTCCGTATCTGGTCAAGATCAATAAGGGGAAGAAACTCTACTTGAATCATGAATTCGCAGAGTCCCTGCAAGAATTTGAAGAGGCCAAGCCACTCCATCAGCGCCCCACATTGGCGTTCTTTCACAAGGGACAAGCTTACCAAGCCCTCGGTGATTTCGAAAAAGCGCTTGCCGAGTATCACGAGGGGCTTCGCTTCCAACCCTTGCACTATCGCTGCCTGACCGGCGAATTCGAAGCCCTTCTGGCCGTCAAAAAGTATCAGCAGGCTTATGATTTAATTGAGCCTCTGAAAAAGAACTATCCGATTACGGCGCGAAGACTTGCCCACTTTTTTGTGGCGGCGGTGTTCACCGAACATTTTGATGATCTTCTTGTTTTTTATAAACTGTTCAATCGAATCGATCAAAGAACGCCCGAGCTCATTCGGATCTCGTCCGAGGCAATGATGACCGCCGCTCGCTATGCCATCAAAGAGAACGATTTGGACAAAGCCCTCGAGTTTTTTGAAGTTGGCCTGCTTATTTCCGGTCGAAGTTTTGAATATTTAGAGCGCTCGATCAACGAACTTATAAATGTCCAGGCGGGTTTTCGAGCTCAAAAACTTCTTTCGAATGCGCACACCTCCGACATCGGAAAAAGTCGATATCGAATCTTGGAATTCAAAGTGGGTGAGCTGATCTGGTCCCAAGAGGAGCTGATCGAGAAGGGAAACCGATTGATCGCGGATGGTTTTGGCCCCCCCGAGATCTATCGAGCTGTTGTGAAAGCGATGGCCGAACTCAATAAAGAGATCCTCGCGGGAACCTTCATCTCAAAACTTCAGGATAAACACCCCGAGCTTTGCGCCGAACTGTATAAACTTCTCGAAGATCATCTTCCCAAACCTGCGAAGAAATTGGACTCCACGAGTTAGAGTTTTGTCATTTCGAGCTTTCCCAGGCTACAATCGTAAATTGTTTTACTATAAGGTTCTTCTTGAGAGCTTTCTTCTTTGCCATATGGATCCTTCCCTCTGAATATACGCCTTCGGCAAGACCTCAGCTCCTCGAGCGAAGGCCTTGCCGAAGGTATTCGACCATCAGGGATTGATACTTCTTGCCTTGGGACTTTGCGCGGAGTTTGAGGGCTCTTAGGATATTGGCTGGTATTCGCAGGCTCATGGGCACCGTGGGCTCGTCCTTTTCAGCCATCATGAGTCGCATATCTTCGAGAAAGCGAACAGCTTCTTCGGGGGGTATATGAGTGACGGGATTCGTGGGTTTACCTTTTTTGGCCATAGAGTTTTGCCTCAATATTTTTGACGTCAATCAGGTCTTGTGGCCGCTTTGATTCTTTCTTCATGGCCAAGAGCTCTTGAAGGGTCGCCACTCGAATTCTGCGACCCGCAACAGAAACTGTCTGAACCTTCAACCTTTTCAGGTCTTTGGTGATCAAAATATTCACTCAAGCCCTGTTCGGCTTTTGCAAAGTCACTTTCCTTAAGATTGAGAACAAGGTCGATGTCCATTGTGGCGCGAACAAGACCGTGCAGGGCCAAAGCATAACCGCCAACGACGGCGTAGCTTACTTTCTTTCTTTCCAGAGTGTCGACGGCCTCTTAGCATAGTTCAATTGTATATACATGTATTTACAAATGCAAGGGCTTTTTCGATAGAGGCTCCGGATGGGTTGGAAGATTGACACTTCAGTTTTAGGCACCTTCAAGGTGAGCTTGTGAGTTTTCAGAAAATGGCAAGGCATTTGAGACATATAAAAAATAAATGTGATTCGGACTCTGTTCGATCTGTCAGAGTGTGAAAGAGTTTGACGGCTGTCGATTGGATTTTCGTATTCCAATACTTCAGCGTCTGGAGGCAGGAAACCTCTGCTTTTGAGCCCGGCTATCGCAGATCCGAAAACAAGCCCTGAACATTCCTTTTATTTTTTTGGCAGAGTAAAGTGGAATGTCGAGCCGATTCCTTTCTTAGACTCGGCCCAGATTTTTCCGCCGTGCAACTCGAGGACCTTCCTGCAAGAAGCTAATCCTATTCCCGATCCTTGATACACGCCTTCTCCGTGAAGCTTTTTGTAAAGCGTAAAAATCTCTCCGCTCTGATTTGTGTCGAAGCCAATGCCGTTGTCCTTCAGTTGAAAGGTCCACATTGTCCCTTGATCCGAAGCCTCAATCGTGATTTGCGGAGGTCTTTCGCTGCGGAATTTTATGGAATTGTCGATCAGATTCTGAAAGAGTTGCGTAAGGAGATCGAGATCGCCCTGCACGATGGGAAGTTGAGTCGAAGTAACTCTCGCTCGTGTTTGGGTCATGACGCCTGCCAGATTTTGAAGGGCTGCCTGAAGCGCATGGTTCATATTCGTAGGCTTTAAACTTTTCTGCGTATTTGAAAGACGAGAGTAGTCCAAGAGACTGTTGATCAGGCTTCGCATTCTTTCTGAGGCGGCCATCATGAGATGAATGAACTGCGCGCCCTCCTGTCCAAGCTTGTCGGAAAACTCTTCTTCTAACAGAGTTAAGTAGCCTGTTATTGTGACTAAAGGCGATTTGAGATCGTGAGCTGCAACAGAGGCAAAGCGTTCAAGATCCATGTTGCTGGATTCCGATCTTAACAGAGCAGCTTTAGTATCTGCATGCTGAACAGCTGCGAACTGGGTTGCAGCAAGAGAAATTACGGTGTCAATGGCCTTATCTATACACGAGCGAACTTCATACGTCAGCAAGTCTTTTGTATGAAGCGTTTCGTTCAGCACCTCTCGAAGCAGGCTGAACTCTTTGAGAAGCTGGGGTAGAAAGTAGCCGGTGAAGCTTGCGCGCTCGGCCCCATGAGCCTTTGACATACCGAGATAGATTTGGTCGTCCGGTTGGGATTGATCCTGTTTAAGAATAGAAATGAGCTCCTCTAAGAACACGCCAAGGGTATTTCTTAAGACTAGTGACGTCTTTCCTTCACTGCTTGGAATGCTTAAGCGCACCTTCTTTTCCCAAGCCTGCTTGATTCGATCCTCAGATCTTTGAAGTTCGAGTGCAGCACTTAAGTTTTGAGGCTGTGGGGTCGGTTTAGGGCGGCCTTGTCGATTGGGTTCACTTCTTTCCACGGTCACCACCTTTGATCGAGTTCGCGATCAGTTGAAGAGAATTAAATTTCATTACATCAACTTATTCCTATCAGGCTAAAGTATCTATAAACAATATGAGATTGTCTCTTAACAAGGCGAAAGAGGCTCGAAAACCGGGTTCTAGCGATGGTTTTTGGTTAGATTTTGACGTAAATGAAATGTAATGGCTATTAAGTTATCCCACATCCAATATTCCAGCGCAACTCAGGCAATAACAAGCTGAGTTGAAGGTAGCCACCTGACGGGCCATTTGCGACTCAGTTTTTGCGAAAAAAGGAGTTGAAGAATGGGATACCGTCGGGTGACCAGCGAGGATCG
>JBKDHV010000135.1:0-32785 GCA_046336915.1 Bdellovibrionales bacterium | reverse complement strand
TAAAAAACAAGTGACTCGATCAATGAAGTCACTTCAGAAAAACAAAAATAAAGTGCGCTCATTTTTTCAAAAGCCAAGCCTTAAATACGCCGCCTAATGTTGGTTATCCAACGAACTTATTAATAAGAGTGGCTCCGTCGTCACAGTTCCGTTTGTAATAATCTGAAAAGAGAGGCCCTTTCTGCTACTTTTGTGTCGAATCGCTTGAAGAACATCCTCAATACGGGGATGAAGAAGACATTCGCCTCCTTTGAGTTCGAGATACTCCAAGTTTGGCAGGGTCTCAATCAGCTTTAGAGCTTGGTCAATATCGACGGCAGAAGACGTTGGTTTGGAATTCGAGCCCATTAGAGGAGTCCAAAACTGTGGATCTTTTTGAATTAAGGACGTTGCATCTTGTATCCATCGAGTTGAATACTGAGGCCGACACATAACACACCGGAGGTTACAAATCGCACCAAGTGCTAAGTCGAGTCGGCGGATCTCCATATTTGGCGTCTTTGTAGACGCGCTTGCCAATCGTCGATTTATGAAATCACGATGGCTGGGCCCGCCAACTTCTTGTTTCGACCAACACGACCGGCAGGAGTCGTCTTTCTGGCCGTTTAAAAACTTCTCTCGCAAATCAGTAAGTGCCGGATAGGATTTATAATCGGCCAAAGTAGGATCAAAATTACGAAGTCTTTTTGTCGACACTGCGCAAACTCGCCACTCGCCGTCTGGGTGAAGAGCGAGAGAGCCCCAGGGCGCCAAGCAAAACACGCTTCGATCGGGCCCGCCCGAGCACTCATCGGAAGACATTTAGCAGCCTCCTGCCACGCACCCATCAGAGTCGATCATCAGAACGGGTAGGGATGCTATCAAGATTTGATTTTCCAGTTTACATTGAAAGCGTAGTCTCGGACGGGGCCGTGAACACAGAGGCTTTAGATCGCCTTTTGAGAGATTTAGATAATCTGCGTTGCCGAGCTTCATTAAAGCCGAATTATTCCCTAGAGGGATTAGAAATTCAAAAGGCCCTGGGCTTTGATGTTCTGCGCCGAGATTCAGGAGAGTTTATCGCAATGAGTGGCGTTTTGAATGGCGGAAGGTATCCAGACGGCATCTATCGGGTGCTTAACCGTGCTTACTTCAATCCGAAGTACCGGACGTCACACTTTTCGACTAGCGCTTGGGCCTCAAAGTACATCCTTCCCTGGCAGATTGAGAAGTATCGTGAGAAATTTAAACTGATCTTCGTTTCAAGAGAGCGGCCTTCCGGCCGGAGGTTTCTGAAGTACTGGGTCCAAAATTTAGCGCCCGATAGGAGCTGGCTCGTTTCTAACCGGATGGTTCATGTTGCACCGAAAGGGCAAGGCCAGGGCTGTTTTCAATACATCGCCTATAAAGAATATAGCCCAGTTACTTGGGCCTTTAACTCCATCAGTGAGCAGGAGTGGCGTTTATTGAAACCTTAATGAACGGCTCTGTACACCTAAAGTTCTTGAGACTGATCTTGATGCGAAAAATAAGGAGACAGCCAAGGAAAAGTTCTCTTGATTGAAGTTCCACGAGCTTTGTCCAAAATTGAGAAATACTCCACAAATTCAGGCCAACGATTGGACCAGTCCTCAGATTCCATGAAGCGAATAATCGCTTTTAATCGCGGGATTGCGTAGGGCGTTTGGGCTCGCGCGGCGTTTCCATAGTACTTTTCGAGGCGCGGATAATACCCTTCGTATTTCTGACGAATTTTCTCCTTCAGTTCTCTCGGCAACACCTTCACGTTGAGATGGGGCGGATGATAAACAAAGTGAAATCCAATCAGACCGCCGCCGAATGGCCATGGGTTTATTTTTCTAAATCCTTGGTCTAGCTTCCAATCAATCATTTCAGGAAGATCGTGTATATTGAGCGCCTGAACAGCACAGGCTATAAAGACTTCAACATTATTCGGCGTTGAATCCAGTAGCCACAGATGATCCAGCGTCGTTTTCCAGTCCGTTGGGTACCGTATGTAATGGTTTTGATCTTCTAGACTATCGATACTGAAATTAAACCGCACTTTCTGAAAATGACTCCACAGCTCAAAAAGCTTTTCAGGTAAAACTTGCCCATTCGAATTGTAGCGGAGCTCAATATTTTTGGCGTACCCCCGCTTTATACACTGCTCGAGAATTTCGTAGTGCTCATCAATGATAAGCGGCTCTCCTCCCGCAAAATAGAGCTGTCTCATATTTGGAAGCTGATCATAGAGCTGGTTCCAAAATAATGGATTATCGATATGCCAGCTATAAGAAGCGCCATTAACTTTGCCCTTATTCTCCCAAGCCATCGTCTCCTTTAAAGACTGATTTTGAACTTGGGGATAAATTTTGTTCCAGTCACTCACCCAGAGAGAGCTGTCGTGGGGAGAGCACATGACACACTTTAGATTGCATTTTGTTCCCAGCCGTAAATCGACATAGGCAATCTGGGCCGGAACGGCTCCTGCTGAATCCGTCCGACTCAGGAGCTCATCGACATCAATTCTTTCTGCCCAATAGGCTGTTTCCCAATTGCGCTTACTTTTGTATCCAGCGTCCTCTTCCTTGAAACACTTTAGACAAGAGGATGGCTTTTCCCCCCGGAGCATTTGCAGACGGACATTCTTCATAAATCTATTGTTCCATGCAGACAAAAGATCCGTTTTATTCAGATTAGCCGGCTTGCCATCATCTTGTTTTAGCACTCCGACTTCACCGCCGAACTCTTTATCATTGGTCGCACCGGCGCTTGACGCGTTCGCCGTGCAACAAAGCCGCATGTGCCCATTGGGCCGCGTTGATAAGTGAATCCACGGAAGTACGCAAAACGTCTCACTGGGTGGTTCGAACACTTTTTGCTTCTTAGTATCTGAACTCGACATATCTCTCCATACTAAACGCTCTCAAGCGGCCCTCAACGGAAAAATTATCCTCTTTCGGGAATTAGGTCCGCATGAGGCTCTACAAGCTCATCAAAGACCTCGTTATCAAGGACATTTCTGTATAGCTGAACGAAGGCCGGCGCTAGAAGTCGTCGTTTGATTTCAAAGTCATTCTGGTATTCGGAGCGCAGCTCTCCTGCGGGAAGGTGGAATACCTCAAGGTCCAGTAGATTGAAACCGAAGTTAGACTGCTGAGCCCGCCAGCCTAAATCTGTATCCTCGCAGCCATACTGAACGTAGTTTTTCCGAAACCAACCTAAGTCAAAGAAGTCTTTCTTAGTGAGTGAAAGATAGAACGTCGAAACATATTTCCAGCGGCTCTTGACTTGGTTCCAAGGCAAGGGGTTCGACTGAAAATCTCTCCAATAGGGAGAGTAGTCTGGATCAACCTGAGTGCGAAGCTCGTCATCTGCTCGATTTTCGTCTGGCCATTTGGTGAGCTGGAGTCGGCGCGCCTGAGAAAGGCTGCCAGATCTTGCTGCAAGCGCGGTCGCCTCTAATGATCCGGATGGGACCAAAATATCCGAGTCTGCAAAAATGAGAACTTCTCCTCTGGCAAAGCTCGCTCCCACGTTTCGAACCACTCCGGCTCGAAATTGTCGATCGCCTGCAACTCGCCGCTGAGGCCGGTCCAATCTTAAAAATCGATAATCCGATCCCGCGATATCAAACTGCTGGCTAACTTTTTCGAAAACCTGATCATCGCTTCCATCATCTACCACAATCACTTCGTAAGAGAATTGTGACTTTTGATTAAGCCACCTCGCAAGGCTCAGCTGGAGAGCGTTTGCATCATTATGTACGGGAATGATCACAGACACTCGTGGGGGACTTGTCACTCGCTCAGCAAGAATACGACACTCGGGCTCTTGAGATACTGTCGTGGCTTGGTGAAAGTCCCACCCCGCAAGCCTCTTCCAGCCTTCTTTTTGGGCCTTCGGCCAATACTTCAAAAAGTCTCGAACAGCTCTAATCTCAAAGATATTCGTCTTGTATGGATCAAGAACGGGAACTACTCGAAATGCCTTCTTGGCCCAAAGCCACCGGACAAAAGGGTTAAACTTGGGAAGCTCAGCAGGCCGCAGAGCCCACACGGCTTCAGCTCTTGGCGCAATTGATAAAAGCGCAAAGGCCACTATACTCTTAAGGCTTGTAGTATCGCTCCATAACCAAAAGAGAATCGGTCTTCGTCTCAACTGCGCCGAAAAGTACGCCGCCAAAATTGAATTCCAAGAGTCTGCCCACTGAAGAGTCGCCCTAACCTGAAGCCCTTTGGAATTTTCTGGATGGCTCACGGCAGTAGAGTGACAAGGCCATATCACTTCGGTGTATCGTCGTTCCCTGAGCTGATTCGCCAGCCGCGCGCTCCAAACTAGATTCTCGCGAAGAAACCCTGTTGACTCACATCCGGGGCACCTTAGGCGGCAGTCATTTCCGGCAGGCATAGCAAAGCGACGATTCTGA
Organism: Bdellovibrionales bacterium; assembly: GCA_046336915.1. Taxonomy (GTDB): domain Bacteria; phylum Bdellovibrionota; class Bdellovibrionia; order Bdellovibrionales; family Bdellovibrionaceae. The sequence continues at coordinate 28,374 of JBKDHV010000135.1, read as the reverse complement.
ACTTTGAAGTCAGACAAGGGGTTCCTCATTCTTTAAGAACTGAGCTTCAAAAAAGTTGAGCTGCTGGCCACAGGTCTTCGCACACGTCCGCAACCGCGTCGAATCTGAGTCTACTTTCCATGATTCCGGAATATGTGTTTGAAAGAGCGGTCCATTTACAATTTCCTCGAGACTTTTGTTGTGAAGTGAGAGCTCATGCTTTGCGACTCCACGTTCGTTCATTAACTGCCTCAAGCTGGTTCTCAACTGATCAAAGCTAGAAAGCCAAGACTCTTGGCCAAGCCAACAGCAGGGATACACCTCTCCTGTTGCGCTGACGTAAATCCCCCTTTCGTCCATCGCCCGGCACTGAATTTTACACTTGTCTAGGTGCTGTAACCAATTGACGGATTTTGCATGAATTAACGCTTTATTCTGAAAGCGCTCCTGCCGAGGGGGGGCGAGATAATGCGAGATCTCCCCGTCAAGATTTCGAACTGCAAATTCAGGACTTACCTGGCCGGACTGACTTCTAAAAAATCGCGATGTCACCTTTGCTTGAAAAGTTTCGAAGCCCAGTTGCTTTGCAAGGCCCTCCGCTTGATCAACCTGATGCTCGTTGTGAGAAAAAATAAGGTAGTGCCATTCGGCCAGGCCGCCACTTGAGATAAAGCTCGACACGTTTTCAATGAGCTTTTTCCAAGAAACGCCCTGACGATAAAGGTGATTTGTATCTTCAAGTCCATCTATTCCAAATGCGCACCTATCGACAAGGCTTGCCAGCTCCTTCCAAAAATCTGGAGATCGCAGGCCCCCATTTGAGTTAATATGAATTTTTATTTCCGGGCTCGCCTCGCGAAAAACGCGAACAATCTCAAGAAGCTCCGGAGCGGCCGCAGGATCTCCGAAGTTGCCGCAAAGAAGCAGTTTTTTCAGGCCTTTTCGAAAGGAGTACGGGAAGAACCTTTCTATGTTTTCGCGACTGAGATGAGTAAGTTTCAACTTTGGATTAACTCGCCCCCCGGACTCATTCCTTGCGCACATTGGACACCGGGCGTTGCAGGCTGTTGTTGGCTCTAGATGTAGTGTTTGAACGTCATGATACGCATACATCTTCTTATCCCTTCATTTGAGGGTTGTAACTTGCCTTTTCTGAGAAGCTCAAGTTCAATTTCATCATGACTCCAATCAGTTCAAGTGAGTGTCGCCACTTTTTCAAGCTGTGTCACGAGATGTTAATGGCGAAGGCCCCAATGTCGGAGTGGGCTGGGCTTCAGAAATTACTCATGGCGCTTGATCGGCCGCAGATGAGCTATCTCACTCGTCAGCTCAAAAAGTTGACCCCTTCTCAGGTTGAACTTGTTCGAGACTCTCTCTCTATTGGACAGGTTGAATCTAAGCTTTGGTGCCTTGAAATGGCCGCGAATGTGCTTCCGAATCGCGCCTATGATTGGTGGATTTTGGGAGGATGGACGGGAATCCTTATTCAGCTCCTCGAGATGAGGCATTCTCGACTCTTGCGACATGCGCACCTAGTAGACTGGGACGCCGAGGCTACACAAGTTTCAAGATTGCTTCTCGAATACCTTTCGTATACTCCCGGCAAGATCGAGATTCATACCGAGGACATGATGCTAACTCCCTCTCGTTGGAAATCGCAGCCCGCGCTTATAGTGAATACTTCTTGCGAGCACTTAACATCAATCGCGGCGTGGAGATCAACTCTTCCCGCGGGCTCTTTTCTGATCGCTCAGAATACAGATCTAGTTGGGCCCGATGATCACTATTCTCGCGTTTCTTCTTTGTCAGATTTTTTAGAACAGCTGCAGCCACTTGATGACTTCTTTCTTGGCTCCCTTGAGCTTCCGGTAGCGCAACGGTTTATGGTAATGGGGGTTGTTGGCTCATGAAAGAGTTTGCTTTCGACAGTATTCCCTTTTCCGAAATTGTTCGGTTGGGGCAAATCAGCCAGCTTTACCGTGACCTCTTTTGCACGAGTTGGATCTTGGGTCGTTTTTGCAATTACAAATGTTCTTACTGCTGGCCCTATGCTTCGACTAAAACGCGCGACCATCGTCCTTTTTCACAGATTGTCTCGACTATGCAAAGTATCAAGTCGCAGGCACGGGAGCGGGGCTTTAACTCATTTCACTTTTCCTTTAGTGGCGGCGAGCCTACAGCTCATCCTAACTATCTTGATGTTCTTGAGCATTATTCTTCAGACACGAAGAGTCTCTATCAGTCAGTACATATGACTTCTAACCTAAGTCCAGGCCTGAAGTGGTTTGAGCGCTATGCGCACGCAACCCGCAGCCTTCACCGAGTTAGCATTACAGCGAGTTTCCACAAGGAATTTGCGGATCGAATTGCCTTTGCTGAAAAGCTTCTATTCCTTCAAGAGCAGAATATTCAAATTACGATCAATATGGTCATGGTCCCGACTCGTTTCGATGTTCTTTGGCAGGACGCTCTTTATTTTCACGAGCAAGGACTGAATGTGACTCTTAAGCCCCAGTCAAACGAAAACGCAACCAAAGTTGTCGATGGTTACACCCCCGAGCAGCTCTTGACGTTGAAGCGAGGACTGCCTCAAATGGATTTTACGACCAATAGGATTCAAAGAAAGGGCATCCCAAATCTGCGGCCAAAGTCACCTCTGCATATAGATTCGGAGCCCAGCGCTGAGCAAAAGATCCGCCAGATTATGCAGCTAGAGATGGTCGATCGAAGAGGACGGAAATGGTACTTAGATCAAGCCGAGCGTCTGAACGCTTTCGAGTTTAATAACTTTAAGGGCTGGATTTGTTCGGCCGGCTACAGAAGTATAATAATCCGAGAGCCCGGCGGTGTCGTTAAGCGCAGCTATTCGTGTCACGATCAACCTCTGGGGAGCATTGACTCGGGCTTTCAACTTTTTGATCAGCTCAAGCCTTGCGTCACGCCATCCTGTGTGAGCAGCGCCGATTCGAAAATCCCGAAGCGCAGAGCCGAATCTTCATTACCTCTTTGGCCTGAGGGTGTCCCGCCTACATGATTTCAAGAAGCTTGGCTCATTTGAAACTGTTACGCTGGGGTCGATGGTTTGTCGCCAGTCTCATTTTAAGCTCTCTTGCTTTTGGCTTTTTGTCTGACCTTCAACCAGAAACGAGCTTTGAAACAAAGATTTATCCGTTTTGGAGCTTTCGACTTTTCGCGACCTATAATAAGAACACGTTTATATACAAAATTTATCTGACTGAGGTCGGAGGGGTAAAGCAGGATCCACCGGTTGATATGGCGAAGTACTTCCAGCAAATTAATCGCCTAAGGAACTTTAATCCGACAAGACAAATTCACCGTCTTGCCGAGATGAAGAAGGAGGTTCCTCATGCTGAGTTCACAAGGCTCTTCAACGAGTTCCTGGAGAACTTTCTGCTTTTCTCTGGCTCCTTACGCGGCTATCTGGTCCTAGAACAGTATGATCCGATTGAACGCTGGCACACTGGCAAGATTCTGAGTTCGGAAACGATTTATGAGTTTTAAGCAACATTCGAGATCGGGATATCAATCAGAAGTCTATATAAAATGTTTCTATGGTTTGCTTCTGTATCTGATGATTAATTCGCTCTTGACGATGTTTCCAGTAGCATTAAAGGCCGGGACCTTGCCCGTACGGGGCGTTCTCGAGTTCGTTCGGTTTACCTCCCCCTTGGCACTCTATTGTCTTGCCGCGACGGCGACCCTCTTCTGCGTTTTGAGTTTTTGTTTTTTTTCTCTTAAGAGTCGTGTCGTTCGGGTCTTATTTTTCATTCCCTATTTACTCCTTTTGATTGTTTCGAACACACTCGAAAGCATCAGCTATTCAACCTATGCAAATCTGGTTTTTTTGTTCGCCATGTGTTTGATCCCCAGAATACCAAGTAAGACAAAAAGAGCTGAGCATTGGCAGTGGGGCTTAGAGTGGAAAATTGGACAAGTTATTTTCCTCGTCTACTATGGTTTGACAGGGTTTTGGAAGCTCTACTTCTTAATTCTCAACTTCGACTTTTTTGATCTCAATATCCTTAACCGAATGATCGCAGGGTACTTGATTAAATGGGGGAAGGATATGGCCCTAGGTTCGTGGCTTCTTGATTGGCCGGTTATTAGCTGCTTGGGGTTTTATGCTATTTTGGCTCTGCAACTAGGCTCCTTTTGGGTCCTTATGCAAAATCAAAAGATCGTTCGCCTTTGGGGATTTCTCTACTTACTTTTCATAGTTTCAAGCTATTTCGCTATGGATATCATTTTCACGGGACTCCTTCCTGGTATTTTCTTTTTTCTTATTCTTCCTGGATGGGAGACTCAATTCTCGTCAAGGCGGCAGATTGCTCGGATCTTCGGAGTTCGATGAGCTTGATTATGTGTGCTTGGCCGAAGTGGCCGTCAATTGAGTGCACTGCCACTCGCAACAGTAGTGACTTTAAAACTCAACAACCAGGCTAGCCCCAAAATCAAGTTCAATCTCAAGATCGGGGTCGGGGTTCGATTCGCTCATGTAACTGGAAGTGGCGTACAGATTTAGAAAGGTTGCCTGCAAACCCAAGGTTCTTCGACTTCGAAGAGCTGTCGCTGGCTCGATCCAATCAAGATTTATCAGTCCACCAATTCGCCATTGAAACCCAACGTCTGTGGTGTACTTTGCGATGACGTCGGGCTCATCTTCATTTTCTTCCTCATAATCGGCCTGCCAAGCACCGGCTCCAACGTACGGCACAAAGTAGGGCTCCTGCCAGAGGGTATCGAGATAGTACACCACGTTCGCCGAGTAGCGAGAGACCCGAAGTTCGGCTTTCGATTGGATTCGACTACTTGAAATATCAAGACGACTGTAGCCTAACAGGAGGGCAAACGATCCCATTGAAGTGTTGTACTTCGGGCCCATTTCGAAACTTGCCATCGTTTGGCTGTTAGGTCCGAACATATCCTCAAAAGTTGCAATGGATCCGTCGGGCTCCGTAAACTGCGAAAGTAAGCCTGGGTAGGTGACAAGCTCGGCCCCCGCGGAAAAAACATAGCCCCACGCTCTTTGTCTTTGCTTGTAGGGAAGAAAAATATCCTGAGATCCCCTGAGCTCGACAAGGCCTTGTTCGTTGTTGGCGGCACTCTCCTGCGAAGGCGTTTCCTGCTCTCGCACCTCAACAAGTCCCTCTTCCTGGGGCTCAGGGCTAGCGGCCTCAGTCGAAACTTGCGGCTCTTGATTTGACGCCGGCTGTTCGCTCACTTGCGAAGAGTTGGGTTCAGTGGCTTCTGGAGTTTCGGAGTTCGCAGGAGCGGCGGAAGTCTTTTCTGTTTCCTGATATTCGTCTGTGACCAGCTCGTCACCGGGAATAAATTCATCGCTCTGAGCAGATACAAGCGATGCGAAACCTACGAGTAGTACGAATGAAAAAACCTTGAACACTCTCTGATTTTAGACAAGATCGTGTTCAAGGTTGAAGATGGATCATATATTTCTAAGAGATTCAGACCTCAGTCGGGTCTTAGTGCTTCTGATTCCCCAGCTCAAGTCCTGATTTCAGCTCAGCAAGACGTCTTTGAGTCTCATCCCAGCTTTCATCATCCAAAAATTCCTGACCAAGCTTTTTTTCAAGAGCTGCGGCTTCGGTTTTGAATTTGTCAGAAACCACTTCCTGGGGCAACGTCGCGTACTCAGCAAGCACCAGAACTTCCTCAGGGTTCACTTCGCAGTAGCCCGAAGATATCACAACACGATTGTACTCAGTCTGACCCTTCAGGCGCCAACGCAGGACACCTGTTGAGAGCTTTGTAATCAGCGGCGAGTGTCCTGAGAGAATGTGAATCTCACCGTTGTGCCCCGGCACCAAGACATCTTCGATCTCTTGGTCCGTCACAAGTTTTTTCTCAGGAGTGAAAACTGAAAGTTTCATGATTACGCCTGCAGTTTCTTCGCTTTTTCAACCGCCTGCTCAATAGTTCCAACCATGTAGAACGCTTGTTCAGGAAGGCCGTCGTGTTTTCCATCCAAGATTTCGCGGAAACCTTTAATGGTGTCCTTGATATCAACGTACTCACCCTTAATGCCCGTGAAGACTTCGCCCACGAAGAAAGGTTGAGACAAGAAACGCTGAACTTTACGCGCTCGTGCTACGACAAGCTTATCTTCTTCAGAAAGTTCATCCATACCCAGGATCGCGATAATGTCTTGAAGTTCACGGTAACGCTGCAATAGAGCCTGAACGTCTCGAGCCGTACGGTAGTGCTCTTCACCCACGATCAAAGGATCCAAAATTCGAGATGTGGAAGAAAGCGGGTTCACAGCAGGGAAGATCGCCATCGCGGCAATTTCACGGTCCAAGTTTGTCGTCGCATCCAAGTGAGTAAATGTTGTTGCGGGAGCTGGATCCGTATAGTCATCCGCAGGAACGTAAACCGCTTGAACCGAAGTGATCGAACCCTTTTTGGTCGAAGTGATTCGCTCTTGCATCACACCCATCTCAGTTCCAAGGGTAGGCTGGTAACCAACCGCAGAAGGAATACGACCCAGAAGAGCCGAAACTTCAGCGCCCGCTTGTGTAAAGCGGAAGATGTTATCGACGAAAAACAGAACGTCTTGGTTTTCAACGTCACGGAAATACTCCGCAACTGTCAAACCAGTCAGGGCCACGCGTGCGCGGGCTCCGGGAGGCTCATTCATCTGACCAAAAATTAGGGCTGTCTTTTCGATAACCCCGGATTCCTTCATTTCGACCCAAAGATCGTTTCCTTCACGAGTTCGCTCTCCAACGCCCGCGAACACCGAGAATCCTCCGTGCTCAGTTGCGATATTTCGAATCAACTCTTGAATCAAAACCGTCTTACCAACCCCAGCTCCACCGAAAAGCCCGATCTTTCCACCCTTCGCATACGGGGCAAGAAGGTCGACAACCTTGATTCCGGTCATCAGCATTTGGGCTGCGGTTGCTTGATCTTCGAATTTCGGAGCCGCACGATGAATGTCCCAGCTTTCCTTGGCCTTTATGGGGCCAGCTTCGTCAATGGGATCTCCGATCACGTTTATGATTCGGCCCAAGACTTCGCGGCCGACAGGAGCGGCGATCATCTTTCCGGTGTTCGTCACTTTAGTTCCACGAACAAGACCTTCCGTCGAGTCCATCGAAATTGTACGAACGACGTTGTCACCCAAGTGCTGAGCCACTTCAAGAACGAGGTTATCGGCCTGTTCTGAAATGAACGTGTTCGTGACTTTCAAAGCCGTGTTAATGGCAGGAAGTTCTCCGCCTTCGAATTCAACGTCCACAACGGGACCCATGACTTGTTTTACTTTTCCATATGCCATCGTCTTCACCTCTATTTGAGCGCTTCAGCGCCGCTCGTAATTTCCGTCAATTCAGTTGTAATTTTCTCTTGTCTCAGTTTGTTGTAGGTCAACGTCAAAGAGTTAATCACACCCTTGGCGTTGTTCGTTGCATTTTCCATAGCCGACATCCGTGCGCCATGCTCAGATGCCACGCTCTCAGACATACAGCGATAGACCTGCAGTTCGAAGTGCTTAATTAAAAGATCTTCGATCATGAGCTCTGCTGTCGGTTCAAAAATGAGCTCCTTCGAGAAGCCCTTCTTGTTTCTATCTTCAGCAAAGCTTGAGGCCTCAATGCTGACGGGAACCAACGTTTCAGCCGTCACAACTTGAGAGATCGCAGATTTAAATTCGTTATAGACCAGCCGGATTTCATCATAGTCCCCCGCCAAATACTGTTTGAGAAGGCGGTTCGCGATTTTTGCTGCGAATTCGTAGGAAATGTCTTTATCAAGCTTCGTGATGTACTCAACGGCCGAGTGACCCTTCTTCGCAAAGAAGTCGTGTCCCTTGCGGCCAATAAAGAAGAGGTCCATTTTTTCAAACTTCTTCTTGTTGTCGCGAATATAGTTTTCAGCAAAACGGTTGATGTTCGAGTTAAACCCGCCACAAAGCCCGCGATCCGAAGTTAAAACAACAAGCAGAACTTTCTTCGTTTCGGCCCGCTTCTCCATCAGGGGATGAGAGATCTTTTGCGTGATCGCAATGTCGGCGATCACCTTTCGCAGCGCTAGAGCATAAGGCCGCATGTTCACAATATTGTGTTGCGCCTTTCGCAGCTTAGCAGCCGACACGAGCTTCATCGCCTTCGTGATCTGCTGGGTGTTTTTTGTCGACTCAATTCTGAGTCGAATATCCTTCAAGCTTGGCATAACTCTACTTCTTCGCTGCGGGTTGGAAAATGGCCTTGAACTCGACTAGCGCGTCCTGAAGTTGCTTCTTTGTTGCATCGTCAATGGCCTTCTTTTCAGCAATGTTCTTTAAGATGTGAGAGTGCTTTGTCTTCAAGAACTCAACCATTTCCTTTTCATACTGACGAACCGCAGTCTCGGGGTAAGCATCGACATAGCCATTTGTAACGGCGAAAATCGCAACGATCTGGTCTTCAACCGCAAAAGGCAAGTATTGGCCCTGCTTCAGAAGTTCCACAAGACGACGGCCTCGAGACAGCTGCTGCTGAGAGGCTTTATCAAGGTCCGATGCAAACGCGGCAAACGCCTCAAGCGCTCGGTACTGTGCGAGCTCAAGCTTTACAGAGCCCGCGACTTGCTTCATCGCTTTAATCTGAGCGGCACCACCTACTCGAGAAACTGACTTACCGACGGAAACTGCAGGTCGAATCCCTTTATAGAAAAGATCTGTCTCAAGAAAGATCTGTCCATCTGTGATCGAGATCACGTTCGTCGGAATGTAGGCCGAGATATCCCCGGCTTGAGTTTCGATAATCGGAAGAGCAGTCAAAGAGCCGCCTCCCTTATCTTTTGAAAGCTTCGCTGCACGCTCGAGCAAACGAGAGTGAAGATAGAAAACGTCTCCAGGATACGCTTCGCGGCCTGGAGGGCGGCGGAGCAAAAGTGAAAGCTGACGATAGGCCTGAGCCTGTTTTGTCAAATCGTCGTAAACAACAAGAGCATGTCGGCCCGTATCGCGGAAGTATTCCGCCATCGCAGTTCCCGAGTAAGCCGCTAAGAACTGAAGCGGAGCGGGATCGGATGCATTCGCCGCGATCACAGTTGTGTACTCCATCGCGCCAGCTGCACGCAGCTTTTCAACAACCTGAGCAACAGTTGATTGCTTCTGGCCAATCGCCACGTAGAAACACTGAACGTTTTGTCCGCGCTGGTTGATAATGGTGTCGATGGCAATCGCTGTTTTTCCCGTCTGACGGTCGCCGATGATGAGCTCCCGCTGACCACGGCCAATTGGGATCAAGGAGTCGATCGCCTTAATTCCAGTTTGAAGCGGTTCGTGAACAGATTGACGATAAACGATTCCAGGCGCCTTCAGCTCGACGATTCGCGAGTGGGGAGTGTTGATGGGTCCGCGGCCATCAATCGGATTTCCAAGAGCGTCTACAACGCGACCCAAAAGGGCTTCGCCGGCAGGAACTTGAACGATCTTTTTTGTTCGCTTGATGGTGTCGCCTTCTTTAATATGCCGGTCTTCGCCGAAGATAACCACACCCACATAGGAGCTTTCAAGATTCAGGGCCATGCCGCGAATTCCGTTTTGAAATTCAACAAGCTCGCCCGCCATAACGTGCTCAAGGCCGAAAACGCGGGCAACCCCGTCACCCACGGAGATCACTGTGCCCGTTTCGCTGACTTCGATCTTCTTATTGTACTGATTAATTTGCTCTCGAAGAACGCGGCTGATTTCATCGGCCCGGATTTGTGTAGTTTCCATTTTTTCTCCCTATCTTCAAATATTCTTAAGTTTGCTTCAGAAGGGCTTCGCCAAGCTGGCCCAGGTGTGTTTCAAGGCTGTCGTCAAACGTCCAACCACCAATTTCAACTCGAACTCCGCCCATGATTTTAGAATCAAGGGTTGATTCGAGATAGATTTTCTTTTTTAGAATTTGACCAATTTTTCGCTCGTAGTCGGCGCGAACTGTTTCGCCCAACGCAGTTGCAGAGCGAAGTTTTCCACGAGTGATTCCTTCTTCCATATCCAAAAGGGCCTGACAGGCCTTTACGATTTCTGGAAGATGCGTGACTCGTTGGTTCTCAAGCAAGAGGCGCAAGAAGCCTTTGACGTCATCATCAAAACCGGCCCCGCCCAGAAGCTTCTCTAAAGATTTTCTTTTTACCTCGTGGGTCACAGCCGTGTTTGAGTAAAATCCAAAAACATCCGGCTCGGCAATCACTTGAGCGACGGAGGCGATTTGAGCTTGGTAGGCCTTGGCTCGGCCCTTTTGGTGGCCCAATTCAAGCAGGGCCTTAGCGTAGCGCTTTGCGAGTTCTGTTTGGCTCACAGGCGAACCCCTTCAATTTGTTGGCTAAACCGCTCTTGGAGTCGCTGTTGATCTGCTTGGCCCACGTCCTTTTTAAGGACCTCTTGTGCCATTTGAAGAGAGTCCTTCACAACCTGGGCGTGAAGGGTTCTTTGCGCATTTTCAATTTCGACTTTTGCGACAAGCTCAGCTTCTTTTCTAATTTTTTCTGCTACCTCTTGGCCTTCGGCGATGATTTGCTTGCGAAGATCCGCCGCCTCGGCGCGTGCTCGAGAGAGGCTTTCGGCAGAGGTTTTTTCAAGAAGGCTCAGGCGATTCTGAATGTCTGCAAGCTTGCGCTCGGCTTCTTGCTGAATGCTCTTCGATTTTTCAGAAGCCGCGAGGAACTCTTGATTTCGGACGCGAAAAGTTTCTTTAATTTTAGGACCCACAAAGTAAATGATTCCGGCAAAAATGATCAGCAAGTTCGCGGCCTGCCAATAAACGACTGTCGGAATTCCTTCGTGTCCCTGGCCATGGCCGCCAGCTGCGAACGCCTGCCACGAGGCCATCAATAAGACAGGTATTAATTTCGTCATTTCTATTTTCCCAAAAGTTTTTGCGTTAAAGCCATTACGATGTGGGGCGTTTCGCGCTTAAGAACTTCTTGTGCTGACGCCACGGCCGTTCGAACTTTTTGTCGCGTGTCGTTTAGATAGCGATCGGATTCTCCTCGGGCTTGTTGCACAGCTTTTTCGTATTCCTGCTGAGCCTGAGATCGAGCATTCTTGTAGATTTCTTGGATGGAGCCATGAACCTCGCGTGCCTTGATTTCATATTGGCCGTAAAGCTCTGCGGATTTTTTATCCATTTCAAGCGCATCGCCTTCAGACCCTTTTGTTTGCTTTTCTCGCCCCTCGACAGCTTGTGCGTAGGGTTTGAAGACATAAAGAGATAGAAAGGAAATGATCCCAACGAAAACAACAAATTGTATGAAAATAGTGGAATTGACCCCTAATTGCTGCAGCATAGGCTCCCTCGGATCATCGGAATTAACATCCGAGCGAAAGGGGGGTCAAGTCGTAATTATCCTCGCGTCTGGCTGGTCAATATTTGGGCATGTGCGAGGCCCCTTCGAAGACGACTCCCTCTTCGATTTTGAGGCTCGGGCTTGTAACGGTGCCTTTGAAAACGGCGGGTGGCTGCATCACAACGCGCGTGCGAGCAAAGAGGTTTCCCTCAACGTGGCCACTCAAAAAGATTGTGTCGGCTTCAATTTGGGCGACGATGTGGGCCGTTTCATTAATGATGAGCGTGTCCTGAGTGAAGATCTCGCCCTTGAAATCTCCACCGATTTGCACCGTTCCCTCAAAAGTAAGCTTCCCCTCGAAGGAAGCGCCCTTGTCGAGAAGGGCGGTGACCTGTGACTGAAGTTCGCGCTCGCTCAAGACTGGGCTCCGTTTCTTAGCTTTTCTACGACCTGGCTGAGTTCGTCGTCTGAATAGAAGTAGACGCTCAGTTTACCCTTTGAGTTCAGATAATCAATTGTGACCTTGGTCCCAAGGAGCTTCTGCAGCTCTTCAGACAGGCCTGTGATCAGTCTTTGTGTCACATTGGCTTGTTGAAGGGAGGCCGCTTCCGAGGGGCCCGGGGTCGGTTTCAATTGGCTTTTCAATAGGCCTTCAAGGCTTCGCACAGACAAGTGCTGCTGAGTCACCTGATGCGCGAGCTTCTTTTGAAGCTGCGGATCTGTAACCGCCAACAAAACTTTCGCGTGGCCTGCGGAGATTTGACCCCGTTGAAGAAGTTCCCGGACTTCGGGAGCAAGTTTTAAAAGTCGAAGGGAGTTCGCAACCGTTGCTCGCTCTTTTCCCACCCGCTCGGCCACCTGCTCTTGCGTGAGCTTGAATTCGCTCAAGAGTCTCTGATAGCCTTCGGCCTCTTCGATAGGGTTGAGGTCCTGGCGCTGAAGGTTTTCGATTAAGGAAAGCTCAAGGGTTTTTTGATCATCAAAAGCTTTAATGATGACTGGAACTTCATGAAGGCCGGCGGCCTGCGCGGCCCTCCAGCGTCGTTCTCCGGCGACGATTTCAAAGCTTCCTGCCCCACTTGGGCGGGCCACGATGGGCTGAAGAATTCCGTGCTCCCGGATGGACTGAGCAAGCTCGCTGAGACTTTCCTTATTGAACTCTTTCCGTGGCTGGTAGCGACCGCTTTTCAGCTTTTCAATGCTCAGGGTCCAGATCTTATCTCCATGGTGCTGCTGAGCCGAGATTTCGGGGGCTGAGATCACAGCCGCCTTCGCTTCCGCTGGGTTGGGTTTGCTGGGGGTCGCCTCAGACTTTGTGCTCGGGGCAGGCGCTGCTTCGCCACCTAAGAGAGAGCCTAGTCCTCGACCCAGTCCTTTTCTTTTGTTAGAGGATTCATTAGAAAGTTCAGACATTTACTTCTCCCGAGAAGCTATGGTGTTTCTTGTCTTGAGACCGCACAACGACCTCTTTAGCTAGGTCAAGGTAGGTCGAGGCTCCGATTGATTTCGCGTCATAGTCGAGAATCGAGACTCCGTGGCTAGGGGCCTCTGAAAGACGCACATTTCGAGGAATGATGGCGTTGAAAACTTTGTCACCGAAGTGAGATTGGATTTCATTTACAACGTCGTGGCTAAGATTGTTTCGTTTATCGAACATGGTGAGAACGATGCCCTCAATATGGAGCTGAGGATTCAGACCTTTTTTCACGAGGCCTGCGGTGTTGAGAAGCTGACTGAGTCCCTCGAGAGCGTAGTACTCACACTGCAGAGGCACCAGAAAAGAGTCCGCCGCTGTTAGCGCGTTCAGAGTCAAGAGGCCCAGAGAAGGGGGGCAGTCGATTAATATATAGTCGAAACGAGGTTTGACTTTTTCGAGAGCCTCTTTCAGCCGATATTCGCGACGCGGAAAGTCAACAAGTTCGATCTCTGCGCCCACAAGGTCTGGGTTAGCGGTTGAAACATAGAGTGAGCTTCCGGGCACCTGGACCATGGCCTGTTCGAGTGTTTTTTCGCCGATCAGGACGTGATAGCTGTTGGCCTCTTGCGTGTCGTATCTCTTTATTCCGAGACCACTCGACGCATTTCCCTGGGGGTCTAGGTCAACCAGAAGGACCTTCTTCCCAAGCTTCGAGAGGGCCGAACTCAGATTGACGGATGTCGTTGTTTTCCCAACTCCACCTTTTTGATTCGCAACACAGATGACCTTGCCCATGATTCTCTCCTCTTCACTGAATCCATTGATCTGGGATTTGATGTTTACTGGCAAGCGGAAACGCGTTTTGCCACTCAATTTCCAACAAAAATGTGCCGATGTTCCACGTGGAACATGTCGAATTGTGTTGTTTCTCTGCTTTTTCTGGCTCTTTTTGCTATTTCTGGCTGTGACAAGCCAGATCCAAACGCCTATCGCTCTGATCCAGTCCTACAGGATTACCAAAGCCAGCTGGCCTCTACGAATGCACAAATCGAGGCCCTGAAAAAACAGGTCGACGAAGTCAAAAAGGATATTAAGACGAGCGTTCCGCAAGCGGGCCAAGCGAAGCTTCACACGCAAAAGCTCTACGAAATTGAGTCGAGGCTGCGGGCGCTTGAGCAACAATCACGCTTCTGGAGGATTCGAATCGAGTCTTATGCTCAAGAAACCCAGAAGGACTACCTAGAGTCGCGGGAAAAGAAAGAGTCTTGGCCAAACAAGGAGCGCGTCGAGTCCTACTTCGCAGAGAAGCGGCTACGCCAAGCAAAGATGAAGTGGGACGCACGAGACAGAATTGAGCAGTCAAATAAGGCGAACAGCCCTTCAGCTAGCCAAAAAGGCAACTAGCTGAATAGGCGGGACCCTGCGCCGCTCGGCAAGCGCCTAATCAAATATTCAATTTCCTCAGAATGTTCTACGTGGAACAATTATCCGATCTTAGTGGTCTTCACGATAGCGAAGCGCATTTCGCCAATGGGTAGTCGATACTCCTTAACAAGGGCCGGAGCCCACACAGAACAGAGCTGCGTGGGTATCTCTCCGACCTCCATTGCCCAATTTTCAGACTTCAGATGGTAAAGAACGCCGCCCTTCGCAAAGCACTTACGGCTAATCAGAATGGTCTTTGAAATATTGGACAATCCTCGCGCCATCCCAAATTGAACAGCGTCTTGGGGAAGGGACTCAATCGAGGCCGTCTTGACTTCAACATTCTTCAAACCCAGCCTCTCGACGCACTGCTTTAAGTACTCGCTTTTCTTCTCGTCTGTATCTACTAGTACGAACTTTACTTGTGGATAGGCGATGGCCCCCACAAGCCCGGGAAACCCGTTCCCCGAACCAAGGTCGTAAATTTCCTTCGCATCTGGAGCATCGCTCATAACGGCCTCGCAGGCCATGAGGCTATCAGAAAAATGAATCGCGTCGGCAAAAGGAACGGTCTTCGCACCAATCAAACTTAAGGTCTTATTTCCCGACACGATGAGATCATAAAAGGCCTTCAACTTCTCGCCGGCCTCTTTATTCAAATTCGGAAACCACTTATCAATTCGCCAATTCTGGGGGGATGCTGATGTCGCTGCCTCGCTCAAGTAAGTTCTCCTTCGGAAGTTTTCGACCCTTCAAATGTATCATGATGGCCTGAACCGCCGAAGGATTTACTCCGCTGATGCGTTGAGCTTGGCCTAAAGTACGAGGCCGAACGCGATCGAGCTTGTCCATTTCCTCTTTTGATAATCCCCTTATCAACTTATAGTCGAGCTCTGCCGGAAGAACGAGCTCCTCCTGCTTTTTTGCTTGGTCAATCAGTTCCAACTGACGTCGAACATACCCAGCATATTTAACTTCAATTTCAACGGCTTCCGCAACGAGAGGATCTAAATCCATCTCGAAACCAAAATCCCGGATCAGCCAAGGAGACACATCCGTTCGACGCAAGAACTCCTCAAGTGTTAACGACTTATTCATTGCAACTAATCCGCGAGAAGCAAGCTTAGCCTGGACTTCCGCATTTGGAAAAATCTTTGTCGCGCGAAGATACTCAAGCTGTTGTCGACGCCTCTCAACCACTTGTCTCTGCCGATCAAGATCCGACCCATGAACAAGTCCCAGCTGTTCTGCGGTGGGCGCCAAGCGATCCAGCGTATTATCTTCTCGCAGCACTAAACGATGTTCCGCACGTGAAGTAAACATCCGATAAGGCTCGCGGGTCCCTTTTGTCACGAGATCATCGATGAGAACGCCAATATAGGCTTGATCTCGACCCAAGATAAATTCATCTCGCTCGAGAAGGCGGTGAGCTGCATTGACCCCGGCAACAAAGCCCTGAACAGCAGCCTCTTCATATCCGCTAGTTCCGTTAATCTGACCCGCCAAAAACAGCCCATGAATAGTGCGAGTCTGAAGCGTGTGCCAGATCTGGGTGGGTTCAATGTAATCGTATTCAACCGCATACCCAGGACGTACGATACTGACGTTTTCTAATCCTGGAATGGTTCGAAGAAACTCATCTTGAACCTCGACCGGTAGGCTCGTCGAAATGCCTTGCAAATAGATGAGATCAGTCGTCAGTCCCTCAGGCTCAAGAAAGGTTTGATGAGAGTCCCGATCCGCAAATCTCATCACCTTATCTTCTATACTCGGACAATAACGAGGACCCACGCCCTCAATCACTCCGCAATACATCGGAGATTTATCAAGATTCGCCCGGATAATTTCATGGGTCCTTTCGGTTGTGCGCGAAAGGTAGCAGGCAATCTGCGGAAGCTCTGGTTGATGCGCTGACTTTAAAGAAAATGGAAAGAAATTTTCATCACCATACTGAGGGATCGTCTGGCTCCAATCAATCGAGCTTTTCAACAGCCTTGGCGGCGTGCCTGTTTTAAGGCGCTTCACAGAAAAGCCAAACTCTTTCAATTGATCCGACAATCCAACCGCAGCCTTATCCCCAACACGTCCACCGCTCATCTGCTCAAGACCCACGTGCATGACACCGTTCAAAAAGGTGCCCGCTGTGATAATCACTGTGCGAGACCGAATTTCGCTCTGATCTTCTAGAACGACGCCTCGACAGACAGAGCCCTCTAAAATAAGCCGCTTCACCTCGCCCTGACGAACCGTCAAGAGATCTTGGTTGAGGAGCCGTTTTGTCATGTATTGGTTGTAAAGATGCTTATCATTCTGAACTCGCGTCCCACGAACCGCGGGTCCGCGCGAAGAATTCAGACGCTTATACTGAATGCAGGTCTTATCCGCGGCCACCGCCATCTGCCCGCCCAAAACGTCGAGCTCGCGAACCATGTGGCCTTTCGCAAGGCCACCAATCGAAGGATTACAGCTCATATAACCGATGCGATCAAGATTCGTGGTCACGAGCAGGGTCTGAAGACCAAGTCCCGACGTCGCCATGCAGGCTTCAATTCCTGCATGACCAGCTCCCACAACTATCACGTCAAAATCGCTCATTTGGCACCCAAAATTTCGTCTCGAAGACGACTACTTACCAATACAGAATTCTTTAAAAACCCGATCCATGATTTGGTCGTCAAAGTAGCGCCCCAGAATCTGTTGAAGACTAACAAGGCCCTCTTTCAATTCAAGGCTCACGAACTCTGCGCCCATACCAGACTTAAGCGCTTGAATCCCTTGCGCTAAACATCGCTCCGTTTTCAGAAGATTTTCAAAGTGCCGTGCTTGCGACAGGGAGATCTCATTTTCTGCTTTCTCGCTGCTCACAAAACTTCGATAAACCCGCTCTAAAACAGGATCGCGGCTTACTCTATCAAGAGCTGATAAGAAGAGCACGTTGGAAGCCAGCCCCCCAACAGTGGACTGAACATTTTTCATGACATTTTCTCGAGCCGTTTCCGAGCTGAGCTTATCGGACTTGTTCGCTAGTAGAAGCAAGGGCTTATCTTTGACAACCTCAAGCCACCGCTGGTCCTCTGCGGTCCAGCCTCGAGACGAATCAAACACAAAAAGCACCATATCCGAAGACTCTGCAGCCTTGCGGGATCTCTGGATTCCAATCGCCTCAATCGGGTCCTTGGTGTGTTCTCGAAGCCCTGCTGTGTCTTGAAAGACAAACCGAAGTCCCTGATAGCTTGTTTCAGCATCCACAATATCACGAGTTGTCCCCGGGGTCTCATCGACGATCGCGCGGTCGTAGCGTAAAAGTAAATTAAGAAGGCTCGACTTTCCTGCGTTGGGCTGACCGACCAAGGCAATACGAATCCCATCCTGGATCATTTTCCCCTGCTGATAGCTGTCTAAGAGTTCTTGAATTCTGGCCGCGCAAGACGAAAGTTTTTGGACAAGCTCGGGCGTCGAGCTCACCTCAAGGCCTTCAGTCGAAAAATCAATGTTCGCCTCGATGTGAGCAAGACACCATGTTAGGTCCTGCTCAATACCTTCAATCTTCTGCGACAAATATCCTTCAAGCTGCCGCAGAGAAAGCTCAGCTGCCTTTTGCGAACGGCTTTCTATAAGAGAAAGAACACTCTCGGCCTGTATTAAATCTAGCCGATTATTCATAAAAGCGCGGTAAGTGAATTCTCCGGGAAGTGCGGTCGCGGCCCCCTGCTGAAGAAGGGCTTTGAGAATGCGATCGCAAACAAGAGGGTTGCCATGGCAAGAGATCTCGAATGTCGCTTCGCCCGTAAAAGATCGACCCTCTGCTAGGTACAAACATAGGGCCTGATCCAAATCCTGGCCCGATGAGGGGTCCTTCAGAAGACCATAATACGCACGATGAGATTCAAGCTTCTTTGGAAGCTTTGGGAAAAGGGCCCGAACTATTTTCTCTGAATGGGGCCCGCTGACACGAATAACAGAAATTCCACCGTAACCCGGTGGAGTCGAAACAGCACAGATCGTGAGCTGATCGCGTTCTCCACCGAAGTTCATAATTACTCTTGAGACGCTTGCTCAGACTTGCTAGCGTCCTGGTTTTTCGCAGGATAAATTTTAATCTTCTTATAAAGACCATCGCCCAAAGAGCGGCTCTTGATTCGAGGATCTTGAGAAAGATACTGGTGAACGATCTTTCTTTCTTTTGGAGGAAGCGCTCGATAATAAACGGAGCGGCCCTGTTCCAAAGCCGTGCGTTTCAGGTCTTCGGCCTTATCTATCAAGGCCTGTTCTGTTTCTTCACGATAGCCACCCGCATCGACCAAAACGTTCGTCTTATCTTCAGGAAAATTATGCTGAATCACTCGTTTGATGAAGAGCTGAAAGGCGTCCAGAAGCTGACCCTTTTTGTCTTTCAAAGTCTCTTCGTCCGCACCTGAAAATTCGATAGTCAGAACGGATTCGTCCTCATTCTTTTCGAATTTCAGATCAAAATCCAAGTCAAACCCAGCTCTTTCAATCACGCCAGACAAAGTCTCTTGAACCAAGCTTTCTACCCCAGAATCAGCCTTTTTGCCGCCGCCAAACAATTTTTTAAAGAAACCGGCCATTTTCCACTCCTCCTAATTTTTCATGAGAGTCATAAAGGTTTTTTGCTGAACAATTCCGAAGACTGCGCTGACGACCATATAAAGGGTCAAACCAGCAGGAAGATTCAGCATAAATAGACAAAATACAACAGGCATCCAAGTCAGAACCTTCGCTTGAACAGGGTCAAGCGTGCTCGGTGTGAGCTTCTGCTGGATATACATCGTGATTCCCATCAAAACAGGAAGCACAAAAAACTTATCGTGAAGGCTTAAATCCTGAATCCAAGCAATAAAAGGCGCCTGGTAAAGTTCCACACTTGAGCCGATCACGCGATAAAGCGCAAAAAAGATCGGAATCTGAAGCAGAATCGGCAAGCATCCAGCCAAAGGATTTGCGTTGTTTTCCTTCATGGTGGACATCATTTCGCGATTCAACGTCACGGGGTCGTCTTTATACTTCTCGCGAAGGCCCGCTAAGACCGGCTGAATCTTCTGCATTCCCTTCATCGAACGATAGGACATCAAATTGAAAGGTAGGACAAGCGCGCGAACCAAAAGTGTGAGAAGAATAATCGCAAATCCCCAGTTTCCAACCAAAGAGTAGAACCACTTCATCGAAGCCAGAAGAGGCTTTGAAATCCACCCCAACATTCCGTAATCAATCAGCTCAGAAAAATTCTCGTGGGCCGCCTTTAAGCTGTCCGAAGAACGAGGGCCGATGAAAATCTTTTGTCTAAAGAGAAATTCCGCAGCCTGAGGAATCTTGTAAACCAAAGAGTGCACCACACTCTTTGTCGCCAGATCCGTTTTCAAGAACAAGTCAGAACGAAGTTCACTTTCCTCAAGATATCCAACGGTAAAATACTGAGTTCCAACTGAATAAAGGCTTACGGCTGGAACTGACTTTTCAAGATTTTCAGTCGCATGAGAGATATTCGTCGACTCTTTGCGATCACCTACAAATGTCAGCAAGTCTTGGTGTTCATAGGATGGAAAAAGCCAAGAGCTTTTTTCAGCGCTTTGAATTTTATCACGGCTCACGAGGGCAAACTGACCAGTCAAGTTCGCAGGATTTAAAACTCGAATTTGCTGCGAAAAAGAGTAGTTCTTAGGGTCGTAGACCAAGCTTCTTTCGATCGTCAGAGACTCGAGTTTCGCCGTTCCCTTGAATTCATTCGGACCCACTTTTTGAATGTCGAATGAAATTGGCACTTTTTGAGGGCCCCAGGTCATTTCAAAAAGGCCGGGATGAATCGGTGTTAGATTAATCGGATTTTGTTCCCGGTCCGAATAGGCTTTACTTAGAAAATTCTGAATCGCCATTCCAGCCGAGCTGATTTGGAAAGACACCTTTTCGTCTTCATACTTAACAAGCTGCGGAGCGCGCTGGACTGGCTGAAGCTCTGTTGTTTTTGGGACTTGAGCCGCAGGCCCCGAGGCCACTGTCTCGGAAGGGCCCGTGAATTGATTTATGTCCTCTGGTTTTGCCTCGGATGTCGCTCCGACTGTCTCGGCCTGCCGAGCTTTCGCCTGATTTTCATAGTAATCTGGATATTTTTTTAGGAGATACTGCTGCCAACCCATATAGAGAAGGCCCACCACCAAAACAGCAACAATCATCTTCGAGTCGAAAGCTTTTGGCTGAGGATTCTGATCTAACATGTAGACTTTTCCTTTCGTTCAGGAACAGGATCCCAACCCGAGGATCCAAAAGGATGACAGCGAGACAGGCGCCGCAAAATCAAGGGCAAGGCGGAAAAAACAGGATGCTGATTCAGGGCCTCGAGGGCGTAATGTGAGCAAGAGGGGTGAAAGCGGCATTGACCGCCTAGGTGTTGACTTCCGACTGTGCGATAAAGAGCGACACAAAAAACAAGAACGGATTTAAGACAGCGTTCGAAGTCGTTTCCACGCTCTTTCCAAAATTCCATCCAGTTCGTCATGTTTGAGTTCCTTATAAAAATCGCTTGTCCGCGGCTTGAAAACCACGTTGAGCTTCCCCTGAAGAGGCTCTTCCTGAAGGCTTTTTCGAAAGAATTCCCGAGACCATCGTTTGAGCCGATTTCGAATGACAGCCGAGCCAATTTTTCGACTCGTTGTCATCCCGACAAAGAGATCCCCTTCTTTAGCCTTCAGATACTGGATTTGCAACCACTCTGACGGATTTAATCGGATCCCTTTACGACGGAGCTCAAGAAAGTCTGAATTTTTTTTCAGGTTTTTAAGCTTGGGCTTATTTTCCACCCTTTTTAACAGTCAGGGTTTTGCGTCCTTTGGCGCGACGACGAGAAAGAACTTTACGACCATTCTTCGTTGCCATTCTCTTTCGAAAACCATGTTTGTTTTTTCGACGTCTTTTGCTGGGTTGGTAAGTTCTTTTCATCTGTGCACCTCAAGTGTAACGCGTCACGGTAAGTTATTCTGTCTTTTTACGCTTCCCAAATCGTAGTTCTCTACCGGTTCTACTGAAAATTTCGAAGAACTACTAGATACGTGGGGCCGGAATAAACCACATCGCGGCATGCGGGTCAACTGTTGATAACCTTCTAACCCCTTGTTAAGACCTCGGAACTCAAATTGGCATCCATTATTTTCACGAGTGGGAAGAAGAGGGGTCGACACGTGGAAGTGAATCATCTGTTTTGGGATCAAATAAAATCCCAAATGAAGGGTCGTAATCTCAGTAATAAGTCTCTGGCCACTTGGTTGGATCCGATTCAATTCGTTGAGTCAAAGCA
Source organism: Bdellovibrionales bacterium (assembly GCA_046336915.1). Lineage (GTDB taxonomy): Bacteria > Bdellovibrionota > Bdellovibrionia > Bdellovibrionales > Bdellovibrionaceae. The sequence continues at coordinate 6,946 of JBKDHV010000135.1, read as the reverse complement.
GATCCAAGACAGGCTGCGCTTTATTTTGGGCGTTCCGAATCCTTTGCATCAGTATTACGTTGTGGAAAACCTCCAGGATAAGATCATCTCCGAGATCGCCGAGACTTATAAGTCTCCGTTTGAAATCGAATTTATCATCACAGGACAGGCTCTTCCTCTTCCACCCGAAAGCCCGCAAGCTTTTGAAGAGGCCTTTACAAAGCCCGCTCACAACCCTGGCTACTCTTTTCCAAAAGAAGGCCGAGCGGGGTCCTCTGACCCTTTGAATTCGGAAATGACCTTTTCAACCTTTGTTGTTGGAAAAAATTCAGAGTTCGCCCACGCTGCAAGTTATAATGTGGCCCGGAGTCCCGCTGCGGATGATTACAACCCCCTCTTTATTTATGGACCGGTGGGGATGGGTAAAACCCACCTGTTGCACGCAGCGGGCAACTATATTCGCGAAAATTCCCCTCATCTCCGAATCACCTATATTTCTTTCGAACGATTCCTGAACGAGTGTATCGCCTCTATGAGACACCACCAGATGGATAAGTTTCGTCTTAAGTACCGTGATAATACCGACGTCCTGCTTGTCGACGAGATCCAATATATAGGTAAAGGTGAGGCCACTCAGAACGAGTTCTTCCATATTATTAACACCTTTATTGACCTTAAAAAGCAGGTCATTGTGGCCAGCGACCGCATGCCAAAAGATATCTTAAATATCGAGGATCGAAACCGAACGCGTTTAGAGCGTGGTCTGATTGCCGATATCACAATGCCAGACTTGGAAACGCGCATTGCGATCTTGCGTTATAAGGCTGAGAAGTTGGGTCTTCGCATCTCAGAAGATGTTGTAGTTTATGTTGCCAAGATATCAAAGAGATCCATTCGTGAGCTTGAAGGAAACCTTAAGAAAATCAAAATGTTCTCGGAGCTTCAGGGTCTTGAAATCAATTACGACCTGGTCAAGCGGGTTTTGGCCCAGCACGAGACCCAGGCCACAATTAGCGTTGAAGAGATTCAGCGCATCGTAGCCGAGCACTTCAATGTGAAGCCCTGTGATCTAAAGGCTACCACGCGTGCGAAGCCTATTGTGGTTCCTCGTCAAATTGCGATGTATCTGATTAAGAAGTTTCTCGATAAATCCCTTGTTGATATTGGAAAAGCTTTTGGAGGCAAAGACCACACAACTGTGATGAATGCTTTGGAGCGGGTCCAATATCTACAATCAAATGATCAGGATTTTTTTAAGGATATCGAAGAGTTAGAAACTCGCATCCACAATATCACAGGGGTGTGAATGGGGATTGTGGATAGTCTTGTGGAAGACTCCGACAGAATTTTGTGGGAAACCGTTAATCCCCAAAATCGAGGAAGATTCCAGGGTGTTACGCAGAGTGTTTATCCACAGGACTTATTTAGATTTTACAAGTACTTAAGAGATTTGATAGGTTTTCCACGCTCCTACTAAGAAGGCGATATATATATGAAAATAGAGATAGAGAAAAAAGAGCTTCTAAATCTTATTGGAAAAACCCAGAACATTGTTGAGAAAAGAAACACCATGCCCATCTTGGTGAACATCCTTCTTGAGGCTGATCAGAAAAAGTTAAAAGTTTTTGCAACCGATCTTGAAGTGAGCCTAACCGATGAAGCCTCGGTTCAAGTTCATCAACCTGGAAAAGTCGCGGTGAGTGCACGAAATCTTTTTGAGATTTCAAAGAAACTTTCTGATGGACCCATCCAACTTACGAAAAAAGAAAACAACTGGCTTGAAATTAAGCAAGGAAAGTACCTTTCGAAAATTGTAGGCGTGAGCTCTGAAGACTACCCGGTTTTTCCCACGTATAATCCACAATCTTTCAATCGCATCGAAGCTAAAACTTTGAAAGAGATGATTGATAAAACCATCTTTTCCGTTTCAAGCGACGAAACTCGCTATCACCTCAACGGCGTTTTTTTTGAAGTTAGCAAAGAAGGCCTGAAGATGGTCGCGACTGACGGCCATCGAATGAGTTTGATCACGAAGCAAGTCAGCCAGCTTGAAGCTCCCATCCAACAAGGCGTGATCATTCCTCGAAAAGGGCTGCATGAGATTAAGAAAATTCTTGAGTCTGTGGAAGGAACTGTGGAAATCGCCATTGAGGGATCCCAGTTTATTTTGCGAAGTCAGACGACCGTTTTGATGATTCGATTGATCGAAGGAAAATATCCGAACTATCAGCAGTTCATCCCAGCGAAACTCGCTTTGAAAATGAGTCTTCCGCGCGAAAGTTTTTTAAATTCTCTTGAGCGAGTGGCTTTACTTGCAAATCAAAAATCGAAGGCCGTTCAGTTCTTGCTCTCAGAGGGAAAGATCGAAATTTCTTCAAGCAATCCTGATTTAGGGGATGCGAAAGAAGAGCTCGAGATCAACTACAAGGGCCAGGATATGAAAATTGGATTCAATGCCAAGTACATCACGGATGTCTTGGTGAATATGAATCAGGATGTCGTGGACATTGAGCTTAACGATCAACTGTCTCCGGGACTTATTCGACCCCACAACGACACCCAGTATACGTGCGTTGTGATGCCCATGAGAATTTGATGAGGATTAAATCCCTTAGGCTTAAAAACTTTCGCAATCTCGAGGACCTCAATCTCCAGTTCGCGAACCGAGTGAATATATTTCTCGGCGAAAATGGCCAGGGGAAATCGAACATTCTTGAAGCGATTTCTCTGCTCGTGTTGAATGAGTCGTTTCGTTATGCGGATAACGAGAATCTGATTCAGCTGCATCAACCAGCGGCCAACCTGGAAGCCCTTTTCGAAAACCAGGGACTTGATTACCACATCCGAATGCGAATTTTGAAAAGTCGCAAACACGTGACTTGGAATGAAAAGAAAGTTTCCCACGGAAGCCTTCGGCAAAAGTTTTCTTGCCTGGTTTTCAGCCCTGAAAGTTTAGCCTTTATCAAAGAAGCGTCAGACGAGCGTCGATTCTTGGTGGACGAAGCGATCATTGGAACTCAACCCTTTGGTGAAGTTCTGGTGAGCGATTTTCGTAAGGTTCTTAAAACCCGCAATAAAGTCCTTCGAGATCACGCCGAGGGCCTGAACAAGCCCCAGCAAACCCTGGAGCTGCTCGCCAGCCTAGAACCCAGTTACCTGCGCCTGGCCGAGGCTCTGACATGGGCCCGGATCCAACTCCTTCGGGATATTCGCGGGGATTTTCTAGAAGCGATGAGCTTCATCACGAAAAAGCCTGTGGATATCTCCGTGGAATATCGGATATCTCAGCAAAATGCCCTCGAAAACTCCCTTGAAAACGTCAATGCCGCGATACGACAAAGGCTCGTGGAGCTGCAGTCAGCTGAACTTGCGACTGGAACAAGTTTAGTGGGTCCTCATAAGCACGAAATCGTCTTCCTATATGATCAAAAAGATTCAAGATTTTACTGCTCGCAGGGGCAGCAAAGAGCCTTGATATTATCTTTCAAAATGGCCCAGATCGTGTATCATAGGAGGGTTCACGGAACCTATCCAATTTTACTTTTGGATGATGTTCTGTCTGAGCTTGATGTTGTGAAGCGAGGGGCTCTAATCGAGTTTCTTCACAGCACACAAACACAGATCTTTTTGACCACAACAGATCTTCATTTACCTGAAGAGATGACTAGAACTGAGTCAAAAGTTTTTGAAGTGATAGAGGGTCGGATTTTATGACATCCACGCCGGAAAAAGGGACTGAAGTCAAAAACTACGGTGCAGAGTCCATTCAAGTTCTCGAAGGTTTAGAAGCTGTCCGCAAACGACCAGGAATGTACATTGGCGATACGAGCTTCAAAGGTTATCACCATCTTGTGTATGAAATCGTGGATAACTCGGTAGACGAGGCGCTTGCCGGATTTTGTAAACACATTACGGTCACAATTAACACCGATGAGTCGATCACAGTTTCCGATGATGGCCGTGGCATTCCCGTCGACACTCACAAAAACGGAAAATCTGCGCTTGAAGTTGTCATGACCGTTCTTCATGCCGGTGGAAAATTTGATGGCAGCTCATACAAAGTGTCAGGGGGCCTCCATGGCGTCGGCGCTTCCGTCGTGAATGCACTCTCGTCTCGATGCAGTGTTGAAGTCAGCCGTGAAGGTTTTAAATGGACCCAGACCTATGCGAAGGGCATTCCTCAGACAGGCGTTGTCAAGGGTGAGCCCACGACGAAGACGGGGACCAAAAACACGTTCAAACCGGATCGAGAAATTTTCAAAGATGAAGCTCTCGTTTATGATTTTAATACTCTTGCCAATCGCTTCCGTGAACTCGCTTTCTTAAACGCAGGTCTTCACATCACTCTGGTCGATGAAAGAACTGGGAAAAAACAAGATTTCCAATATTCCAACGGACTTGCCGAGTTTGTTGGCTTCATGAACCAGTCAAAAAAGCCCCTTCACAGCGAAGTGGTGTTTTTCCGAGGCGAAAAAGACAATGTCGATGTCGAGATCGCCATGCAGTGGAATGATTCCTACTCGGAATCAATCTTCACGTACTGTAACAACATCAACACCATCGAGGGCGGAACTCACTTGATGGGATTTCGTGCGGCCCTGACTCGAACAACAAACGCCTACGCAGCCCAGAAAAATCTTTTGAAAGATTTGAAAGAGTCTCTTGAGGGTGAAGATATTCGCGAAGGTTTGGCTGGCGTTATCTCTGTCAAAGTCCGTGAGCCTCAGTTCGAAGGACAGACGAAAACAAAACTTGGAAACTCGGAAGTGAAAGGGATTGTCGAATCCCTTGTGAACGAAAAACTTGCAGACTGGTTCGACCGCAATCCGAACCCTGCGAAACAGATCATTCAAAAGTGTGTCGATTCCGCTCGAGCCCGAGAAGCGGCTCGCAAGGCCCGAGAGCTGACCCGAAGAAAAACGGCTCTCGATGGCGGCTCTCTTCCTGGAAAAATGGCGGACTGCCAAGAAAAGGATCCGGCCCTTTGTGAAATCTATTTGGTTGAGGGAGACTCAGCCGGCGGATCCGCGAAGCAAGCTCGAGACCGAAAGACTCAGGCCGTTTTACCGTTGAAGGGTAAAATCCTGAACGTCGAAAAGGCGCGTTTTGATAAAATGCTTTCAAACGAAGAAATCCGAATGATGATTTCAGCGCTCGGAACAGGAATCGGAAAACAAAACGTCAGTGCGGACAAAATTCGCTACCACAAAGTCATCATCATGACAGACGCGGATGTCGACGGCTCTCATATCCGCACACTCCTGTTGACCTTCTTCTACCGTCAAATGCCAGAGGTGATTGAAAAGGGTTACGTGTACATCGCTCAACCGCCCTTGTATCGTGCGAAAAAGGGAAATTCAGAAGTTTATCTGAAGGACGAAGCGGCTTTGACCGAGCATCTTTTGAAATCTGGAATCAATCACTTTGAACTTCCAGGAAAAAAACTTGAAGAGTCTGAGCTGAAGAAATTTATTCTCAATATTCAGAAGTTTTACCAGCTTCTAAAAAACTCCGAGTCCAAGTACGACGCCGATGTTTTGTATTACTTGATTAGCAAGGTCGAAAACTTGAGCCAGGCTTTTGATTCGGAAGCCGAGCTCAAACGAATCGGAGATGAAATCAAAGATTGGATTACAGCTAATCCCAGCCTGGGCATCACCGAGTACCGAGTGAATTTGCGCTCAAATGCTGAAACCGGCCGGCCCGAGGCCGATCTCTTCACGGTTCGTTATGCTGACCGCAAGACGACAACATTAAACAAGGATTTCATCAAGAAACCCGAGATCGTAGAGCTTCAATCGATCTGGTCTTCACTGCTAGCTGTCTCTAAGTTGCCGCTTTCGGTGAAGGTGGGCGGTGAGGAGCAGTCCTTCGAAAACTACATGGAATTTTATGAAAATATCATGGAGGCTTCGAAGAAGGGTCAGTACATTCAGCGCTATAAGGGTCTTGGTGAAATGAACCCTGAGCAGCTTTGGGAAACGACCTTGAATCCGCAGAATCGAACTCTTTTGAAAGTTACCATTGATGACGCTTTAGCGGCTGACGAGACTTTCAGTGTTCTGATGGGTGAGCAGGTTGAGCCTCGCCGACAGTTTATCCATGACAATGCCCTTTTTGTAAAAGGTTTGGACGTGTAGGAATTTATGGAGTCACAAGAAAAAGGTATCTCGACAGTCGATATCAACAAAGAAATGCGCGAGGCCTATCTTCAGTACTCGATGAGCGTTATTGTAGGCCGCGCCCTACCAGACGTTCGAGATGGATTGAAGCCTGTTCATCGCCGAGTTCTCTTCGCCCAAAATGAATTAAGCAACACCCATGACAAGCCCTACAAAAAATCGGCTCGTATCGTCGGTGATGTGATCGGTAAATACCATCCTCACGGTGATACCGCGGTCTACGATACGATGGTTCGAATGGCGCAGGACTTTTCTTTGCGCTATCCCCTTGAAGATGGCCAAGGAAACTTTGGATCCATCGACGGTGATAGTCCGGCCGCCATGCGATACACAGAAATTCGAATGACTCGTTTGGCAGAGGAGCTCCTTGCCGATATCGAGAAAGAAACCGTTTCTTTTGGTCCGAACTACGATGACTCTTTGGAAATTCCGCTGGTTTTACCAGCCAAGTTCCCGAACTTGCTGGTCAATGGTTCGGCCGGGATCGCGGTGGGGATGGCGACCAATATTCCCCCGCACAATCTGACAGAAGTGATCAATGGAACTGTTCATCTGATTCAAAATCCAGAGTGCAGCATTGAAGATTTGATGGCGCACATCCAAGGCCCCGACTTCCCGACCTACGGAACGATTGCAGGCCGAGAGGGCATTCTTCAAGCCTACAAAAAAGGCCGCGGCGTAATTACACTGAAAGCCGTTGCCGAGATCGAGCAGAAAAAGGATCACGAAGAAATTATTGTCACCGAAATTCCTTATCAGGTGAACAAGGCCCGATTGATTGAAAG
>JBKDHV010000134.1:0-59175 GCA_046336915.1 Bdellovibrionales bacterium | reverse complement strand
TCCTGACGTCACTCGCCATCTTTCTCAGCCTTGCTGAGAGCAAGATTCAGGAGTACAATCATGTCTGGATCACAAATCCAAAGCTCTAACGAGCAAAAGTTCTTTGAAAATTTAGAGTGGATGAATACTGAAGATGCAGCTCGATACTTACGTCGCTCAGTTGGTCAAATTCGGAATATGGTTTATCGAGGACAGATAACATTTCGAAAATTTAACAGTCGTTTATATTTTCGAAGATCTGATCTTAACAGAGTCATCGAGTTCTCTAACAATGGAGGACCGCATGGCAATAAGTGAATATTCTGAAAATAACGAACAACTTTGGTCAGTGTATGTAAATATTAGAAGTAAACTTAATCCAAAAATTCGCGTTCAAAAACGAATCAAAGGATTAAAAACTAAATCAGCTGCACTTCACGAAGAGAAAAAAACATTAAGGCTCCTCACTGAGGAAATTTCAAAGCAAGAACAACGTGGCTACACGTGGCTTGATCTTGTCGATGCTTGGGAACTTTCTGAAAGAAATAATCCAGATCGTACAACAAGTGAAACTACGTTTATAGATAACTTGTCATTGCTGCGAAGATGGACTCAGTACTTGTATCCCATGCACGCGCTAGAAATTGGCCGAGCAGAGATCAAGCACATCCTCAGAGAGGCTGAAGCCCAAGGGAAGTCTCGCAGTTTTCAAGTTAACTTAAAGGCTGCGATCAACGGTGTTTATAAATGGGCTATTGATGAGGGACTTCTAAAGGGAATAACAAATTTTGACACCCCGATTGGTCAAAAACCCATGAATGAAGATTTCATTCGGTAGCGGGAGGTTTGCAGATAGGAGCAAGCCCAACCAATAGATCGCGTGAAATTTCCATACATTCTTGCCGATCACGTGGATCTTGTAGACATCGTCGCTCCAAAGAGTCCGCCAGTTTTCGTTTCGCCCAAAGCCTGCGCCCGTGAGATAGTTGATCAAGGCATCGATCCAGACGTAGACAACTTGATCTGGGTGGCCCGGAAACGCGAGTCCCCATCCTGAACTCCTCGAGGAAGACCGCGAAAGACTGATGTCTTTCAAGCCCGCTGAAATAAAATTCAGAATCTCTTTTTTCCTTGTATCGGGTTGGATAAGAACGCGATCTGATTCGATCAGTTTAAAAATGGCTTCTTGATACTTTGACAGTTTAAAGAACACATTCTTTTCTTCAATTTTGTCCGGCGCCTTCTGATGATCGGGACACAAACCGTTCACCAAATCTGAGGGGCTGTAAAAATCCTCACAACCCTGACAGTAGAGACCTGAATAGCCACCGCAATAAAGATCATTCGGATCAAGTCGTCGGATAAACGCGTCGACCGATCGGGCATGATCATCAGATGAAGTCCTAACAAAGAAGTCAACTTTCACATCTAAAAGCGCAAGTAAATCATAGAAAGCTTTCGCGTTTTGATCGACGAAGGCTTTCGTTTCGATGCCGGCCGCCTGGGCCGAGAGAACATTCTTAAACGCGTTCTCGTCGGTTCCAGATTGAAAAATAACTTGAGCGCTTTTTTGACGGTAAAATCGAGCAAGCGCATCGGCCAGGACAAACTCTTGAGCGTGACCTACATGCGGGCTCGCGTTGACATAAGGAATAGAGGTCGAAATAAAATAGGATTTGGACATGACGAGAATCTCCATTGTAAAAAAATATGTTTTTATGATTCCTAAAGGACGCGGGAGATCCGAGTCACATGCTCCCCGAGCAAGCGGAAACCTCAGCGCCTTCGCGGCCCAGAACACTCTGGAAGCTGAGATTAAAACTTCGGCTCGGCATGACAACTCCTTGGCAGGTCAGGATCAGGATCGGCTATAGCATCCGCGAATTCAAATTGGAAATAGTTAGAGGCCATATAAGCTTCGATGTGGTTCCGATCTGGAACCTAGAGCGCTTCAACCAAGAAGAGACCCGATGAGGCCAGATCTCAGGTCGAAAGTAGATCAACTTTGATTTTTTGGTTTATAAGCTAAGGCGGGCTTTGACCAGGGCGCCCAAAGCGCCCCGAGAGAAAAACTTTGTCGAACGCGCGAGCGCTTGCCCTGCGGGCAGCAGTCCCCAGACACAGCCCCTTGACCCCTGTTCTTACGACTCGCTTCTCACGGAGCAAGATCTCGTCGACTAGAAGAAGGATCCGACTTCACGAGGACATCTGGCTCGCCTTTCATCACTTTGTGACGAATTGACATCCTAAGGGACTCTGACTATCCCTATTACAAAGAACCTTAAGGAGTTTTCATGAATTACATTTTTGCACTCGTGTCGCTTGTCTTGGCCCTTCAGACTCAAGCTGCGGATCCAATTCGTATTGAAATTGGGAAGAGCTACGACGGCTACACCAACGACGAACTCCGTCGACGGGTTTGGCAACTGGAGAAAGCGGTCAGCCAATTACAAGACAATGTTCTTCAATTGGCGATGAACAAAGGCTCGGCAGCGCCAACCAAGCTTTGGACTTGCCAGATTCAGTCCTTCGGCAAGACTCACTTGGCCTCGGGAGAGACCAAAGCCAGTGCGCTCGCCCAAACTTTAAAAAAGTGCAGTGACGCGACAAGTGCCATTCACTGTGAAGAGTCCGACGTTTCCTGCGGTAACGACTAAGTCAAGAGCGGGCGTTCCCTTTCAGGAAGCGCCCCACCCCACCACCCGAAAAGACCTAATCCTTTTTCAGCCAAACTGAGTAAAGACCGCGTAAGTCTCCAGCTTTGAAGCTGTGGGCTTTGTCTTGTGGGTATTTCGATTTAATGAATTCAGGTCGCGATCCCTGATGGCCATGGCAGTGCAAGCAGCTCTCACGCACGACAATCCGACGATACAACTGCCATCCCGGCACCCCTGCGACGATTCGTTCTTCCACCACGTGGGTGCGCTCGGGATTCTTCTTGAACTCGCGCAAGATAGAAAGATCGCGTCCTTTGGCTTCATGAAGAGGGTTTCGGAAACGATCACTGATCTGGCGCGCTTCGATACCATTTTCTTGGGCCCAACTTTTTAAAGCCAGTCCAACGGGAGCGCAGACTCGTTTGAAGGTCTCTTCCGAAATTGTTTCGCGCTTGGGATCCAAAGTGCTGGCTAGACTCTCGCGAAGGGCGTTGATCTCATCCAGCTTGACGAGGGCATCACTTAAAGAGGCGCTCAAGGCGGGACTCGCAAGGCCAAGTCCCAAGAGCCCAACAGTTAGAAATTTCGAAAATCTCATCTTTAACCTCCAAACAATCAAGAGCCGGAAGCTGCGCGAATCTTCTTTTCGCTATCAAACAGCGGCTTGTAGAGACGCCAGTAAGCTTTCGCACTGAGGATGTGAAGCGTGAGGATCAAGACGGGAACAATCAGATTCTCGAGCCCTGGCGTCAAGAAGGCATGAACAAGAAAAATATTGATCGAGATCGGGGCCAGAATCACAAGGATCAGGGCCGGCGCGACCCCTAGAACTAGGCACAGACCGCACAGGGTTTCAGTCAATTTTAAGAACGGCATAAAATAGCCGCTTGCGGCCAGTCCGCTGGTAAAGGTCATCAACTTTTCCGGAAGATTTTCAGGCTGAGGGAGCAGGTTGAACAGTCCTGCAGCTCCGAAGACTAAAAAAATCAGTCCAAGTAAAATTCTGGCGTATTTTGCGAATCGATTCACGGGTCTCTCCTCTAAGTTGTGTTTCGTAGCTAATTGCCCTGCGTGAAGCGGCCCTTCATTTCAGGCCCATCACTTTGACAAGAATTCGTTTTTCACGTCGCCCGTCGAACTCCGCATAGAAGATCTGCTGCCAAGTTCCGAAATCCAGCGGGAGATATCACGTAACAGCCCGTCCTCAGCATCGTTCACGTAAATACCGGCTGTAATGTGCATGGCACTCACGAAACACAGGCCATCTTGAATTTCGGCCCTCTGCAGAGCCGCTTCGACTAGGTCTTGGATATTGACGAGGGCGTAGCGTTGGGGAATCTTCACGAAAAGATGCTCCGTGTGGTGGATATGCTCTTGGCGCACCACACGGCTTACCACCTCGTGCCGGAGAAAGCCGGGGCAAGAGTGCGGACTTAGCAACCAATCTGGTTTCATCTTGTTCTTCCTTCACTCGCCGACCCAAATAACACTTCCAACATCCTAAGGTCGAGCGTCGCCAACTGTTGATAGAGTTCAGCGTACAAACCACACCTTCTCTTGGCAATAGTTCCAATCGCGCTGCGCTGAGTTCAGGGCCGCGCGATTTGCTCCCGCAAGATCACGAAGGGGTCTGACTGGGACTGAGTTTCCACAAGGCCGACAACAACACATCTCGCTCTGCCTGAATTTCAAAACGAGTTCGAAAGCCCATCGGTCGAAACCAAAGCGACGGCGGACACCAGCCTAGGGTGGCGTGCATAAAAAGGAGGGGTGTTTGAAGCAAGGGACCCCAAAGCCAGTTGCGGTTCTTCCGTGCGGCCAGCAGTTGTGCAAAGACAAGAACGGAAAAATTTAGCATCAGCACTCGATCAATATCCCATTCACGATCAAGCTCTTGTAAACGATGCTGAATCGCACCCGGGCCCTTCGAGATTGTGTCTTCGACTCTTGTTCGCATATTTGCGTCGATTCTCACATTCGCTTGGTGGGATGACAGTCGTCGAATTCGATCCTGGGAATTTTGCATCACATCTGTTTGGGCCATAGAGGACTCCTTATTGCTAAACTTTAGTTTATATCTGACTAGCAAGCCTTGTTCCAATCCACAGAGTCCGCTCGATGCGACTAAAAGCTCATGGCATTTTCGATCATCATAAACAGGTCAACGAAGAATGACTCGACCCAAGGGGGATTTATGAATCATCGTGACCGAGACGACGATCAGGTCTGTGTGCTCCAGACTCGCGACATCTTGGTCGTGCAAGACAATGGACGCTTCGTGCTTGAGACCTGCCAAGGAGTGCGAACCGGGCGCCTAAGCCGCAGCTCACTGGATCGTATTCGACGCGAGGCCCGCCGCTGGATCGCCTCGGATGAAGATCGAAAGCTCTGTGCGGAAGCTAGCCCCGAGCGCGAGTTGCAAGTTCGGATGCTCCTCGATACAGGTGAAGACCAGCTCGTCTACGAAGAGGACACCGAGCAAGGTCTGTGCACCTACGGCAGTCGCGGGGCCTCTTTGGCGATCTACCAATTCCTTCGCCAAATTTGGAATCGCTACGATTAGTCGCGCTGAGTCCGCCCACTAGGCCCCGCCGGGGCCGTGGGCTCTCGAAGAAGACTGACTTGAATCATCAAAGCTAAACAGGCTCCATTCAGGATGTGCCAGACAAAGTGAGTTCCCCATGGGAAAGCGTCACACACATCCTGATCGAGGGTTCGCGCAACAAGACTGACGAAAAAAATCCCCGTCATGGCGATGAACAAGGGGAAGTAAACAGACCTGCGCTGTCTAAGAATGATCGAGACCGCCGCGAGCAAAGCCAGAATGGGAGCATACAGAAGGGATCCATTCAAAATCGATTTGGGAGTCCCGAACTCGAGTCCCGCCATTACAATAACCAGAAGTGCGACAAGACCTCTCGAAGAAAAGGGGCCAATCCCCAAAATCGATCGCAATGTGAAGTTCACAAACACAAATGTAAACACGAAAATCGGGAGCAAATCTAGCAGATGCGTTCCCTTACTCGCAAAAGTGTGAAAGAGAAAACTTCCCAATCCAACAGCGATGCAAAGCCCACTTAGAAATCGAGAAAAGCCCTGATCCTGGGCCTTCGCTCGAGAAAAGCCCCATAAGCCCGCAACAAGAAAGCTTACGTTCGAAAGGGCATTGAAAGGCTCGCCCCAGAAACCCGCTGCGATCCTTTCACAGTAAAAATCTAAGTCCATAGAAAGATTAAAAAGAAGTTTCTAAAAAAGCACAACAGGAACTTCAAAGACTTTTGAAGCTTCAGGCTCGGCTTAGATTTGTCGTGTGTGCCAGGCGACTTTTTCGATCAGATTCTTGGCGTTGATGGGTTTTGAAATGTAGTCGGTGCAGCCAACCTCCATGCAACGATGATGAACCTCGTGCATCGCATGGGCCGTCAGGGCTATAATCGGCTTTTGATAACCTTGGGCGCGAAGCTTTTGGGTCGCCGTGTATCCGTCCATGATCGGCATCTGAACGTCCATGAGAATAATATCAAAGTCTTCTTGACTGGCCTTTTCAATTCCTTCAATCCCGTTACTCGCGACACTCAGGTGGGCGTTCTTCCGAGATAAAATTCGGCGCACCAAGTTCTGGTTGTCGATGGCATCTTCGACGAGAAGAACCTTTACGTTCGACAGATCAATTTCCACACCCTTTTGTAGGTCAAATCGCTGAGCTCCCTTTTGCGAAATCGAATTGAGAATTCGATCTTCGATTTCGATTCGAAAAATGGAGCCTGTTTCGGGAGAACTCTTCACCAGACGCACATGCCCCCCTAAGGCCTGGGCTAAACGTTTGGAAAGTGAGAGTCCCAACCCAGTTCCGCCAAACCGCCGAGTCATCGACTCGTCCGCCTGCGAGAAGGGTTGAAAAAGATGGGATTGCTGGTCAACGGGAATTCCAATGCCGGTATCACTCACTTCAATGATCAGACTGTTCAGACGATTGGAGTTCTGGGCGTAGGTCACTTCGACAGAAACGCCCCCTTGGTGGGTAAACTTGATCGCATTGCCAACGATGTTGAAAACAATCTGCTTCAGTCGTGTGGGATCGGTTCCGATCTGTTGCGGGACCGAGTCCGCGACTTTCGCGGTCAATTCAATGTCCTTGTTCTTGGCTCGCACACTCAACAGTGACAGGGCTTCCTCTACAATCGCCCGAGGGGACGTTTCCAGAGTTTCGATGGTAATTTGTCCGGCCTCAATTTTTGAAAGATCCAAAATATCGTTGATAATCGCCGTCAGCTGCTCGCCGTTACGAGAGATCACATTCAAATAAGACGCGCGCTCGGTTTCATCTAGGTAGGGATCACGCATCAGATCAGTGAATCCCAGAATGGCCCCCAGCGGAGTTCGGATCTCGTGCGACATATTGGCTAAGAATGCCGACTTCAATTGACTTGCCTTCTGAGCTTCTTCGATCAAAAGAATATTCTCGAAGGCTAAAGAAAGACGCTGGACAAGATCTCGCGCGAATTTCAAATCTGAAGCGTCGTAACGGCGTTCCGAATCCCCCATGCAAAAACTGATGCACCCACGAACTTTCCCGCGAGCTAAGATCGGAACCACGATAAAGGATTTTAAACCCAGCCGTGAGGTGAGCTCACGCGCGGTCGGATCGGTGGCTTTGAAGAGCTTGGCCTGCGCGCTCAGTTCGATTTCGGGAAAGTCATTCAAAAGAACGGGTCGCGGGTTGCGAATCACATCCGTGATGGTGGTGCTTGTCCAGGGCGAGAGTTCTTTGAGTTTGAAACACCATTCTTGTTTTTCAGGTTTGGCGTGAGCGACGTCAAGCCGTTCGGCATTCCCGCGCTCATCGACGTAATCAATACAGATCCAGTCGCAAAGGGCGGGGATGCTGATGGATGCGACAGAGCGCAAAAGAGTGCGAAAGTCTCGCGCTTGCGCAAAGATGGTTCCAGCCCTTGATAAGAGCTCAAGATACGAGATTGTTTTTTTGTTCTCGGTGATGTCCTGGCAGATCACCACACCCGCAACAATCTCACCCTCGGCATTTCGAACCGGAGCTGCGCTGATTGTTAGCACGCCTTGACTGCCATCCCCGCGAACGATGAGCGTGTCCTCATTCGTAATCACCTCGCCCTTGGCGATCGCTCGAGCCAGGGGCCAGTCCTCACCTTTGTAGCGCCGACCATCCGAATGATACGCAACCCAGTGCTGATAGTCGTCAATCGTCTGTGAGTCTCGCATCGGGTGACGCCAGACGCTCTCGATCTGTCGATTCGCGAAAATCAAACGCCCACTGGGAGCCTCACCAATGATAACCGCTGCGGGAATTTGCTGAAGGACCGTTTCGATCAAGGTCGACTTGCTTTCGATCTCACGTAAGCGTTTTTGACCCTCTCGTTCATTCTTTTTTCTTTCGGAAATGTCGGTGCACACGGCGACAATTCTTTCGGGCTGACCCTCTTCACTTCGAATAATGGATACCGTGACCTGGACCCAAATTCGTTCACCCGTCTTGCGAACGTACTGTATTTCAAGAACCTTTCCCCACGCGCCACCTCGGATAAGCTCGTGCACATCTTGAAAATTGGATTCACGCTGTTCGGGGGCCGTAATTTCGGGAAATGTTTTCGTCAGCAGCTCGTCTTCGGAATAACCCGTCAACGTGCAGTAAGCAGGATTCACTTGAATGAAACGACCATTCAAGTCGGTCACGGCCATTCCGGCAGCAGCACTGGTAAACAGAATCTTCAGACGTTGTTCGTTTTCTTTTTGCTGCTCACGAACATGGACCTGCTCGGTGACCTCGATTGCCAGCACGAGAAGTCCAAGTCTTTGCAGCTGCTGTTCGCTCCGAGGAACGCAGACAAGATTGAAGTAGCGGGCCTGGTCACCTAAGGTCACGGGGGTTTCACGTAGATGCGCCGCCTGACCTGTGGTGTAGACCCGATCTAAGATCTCTAAAAATTGAGCGGACTCTGGCTGGGCCTCACGAACTTTCTTTCCGGTGGCATCGAAACCCAGCATGCGAACATGAGCCTGATTGACGAACTCGAAGATATGCTCGGGCCCTTGAAGAAGGCAAACCACTTCCGGCATCTTCTGGAAGAGCCGAAAGAAATTTTCGCGCTCATTTTCGATCAAAAAAAGTTCTTGCAGTGTGGTCATAAAACGTGGCTCAAGAGACGGACCCTGCTGCAGCGGCTCCCTTTGAAAAGGGAGTGGAAAACGGGAAACACATCTCAACCTCCAAACAAAAGTTGATATAATCACTTAGGGCCGATGAGCGCAAGGTGTAGTCCTTCTTTCTGGAGCGATTGACGATGTTTAACAGGTTGTAAATCTTTTGCCGAGACCTTTCTCGGGGGAATTCGCAGCTGGAGTTTTCACTCTTGCAAATGCGGCTGAGGAAATCATTTCGCTGCAGTTCTTGCAACGTTCGAGCTGACTTGTCTGAAGAGCCGCAGACAGAAGGGTCTGGCGTGTTTTTGAACACCATCAGAAGTCAAAAGGAAATTCGAGAAAATTGGGAACAAACTCGCCACATCAAGTATTTTCAGTCGCAGGATGTCAGTCTACACTTAACCTGAATCACTCGTGAATTCCGTGTTGAAGGAGAGTTATGAACGCCTTGAAAGCCTATCAAACCTTGTCACGTTGGCCCTTAGGCCGCTGGATTTTTTCTTGGGCGACGACTTGGACGGCGCCCTACTTTGCGACCATTCGCCCCCTCGTCGCCGATCTGAACGCGACGGGCTGCACGGTGCGATTTCGTAAACGTCGACGAGTGCAAAATCATCTGGGCACCGTCCACGCGATCGCGATGTGCAATGCCTGCGAGCTGTCCTTTGGACTCACGATGGAGGCCGGCCTTTCTCGATCTTTACGCTGGATCCCAAAAGCCATGACGGCTCGCTACTTGAAGAAAGCGACGACGGATCTCGAGGCGATTTGTTCTTTTCCCGAGCTGCCGGAACTGACGGCAGGCGATCACCCTGTTTATGTAAAAGTCGTCGATAAAAAAGGTGAAGTGGTGATGGACGCCACCATCACAGTGTATGTGAGCCCACGTAAATAGTGGGCCTCAAGAAAATCAAAAACTGAAAAATGCGGGGGCGGCGGCCAGCCCTCGCGTCACACGGTTGATGAGACTGGAATCGCCTCGGCCGATCGAAGAGCGCCTGACAGACTTCCCCCGCCGAACGCGTCTCCGAGAAGATAGATCAAGCCGTGAGGCCCTACCATATCAAACAGACGTCCCGCCGTTTTGAGCGGATGACTGTATCTCCACTTCTTGAGCTGCGCTTTTTTGATCAAAAGACTTTGACCTTGAAAACTTCGTCGAAACCAAATCTGGAACTCGTCCATCACACTTTGCAAAGTCTTCTCGTCCGACTCTTTGAACCTGAGCTCGCTCCACTCGGGCTGCATGACGACCACGAGAGTGGGCACGGGACTTAGGCCTTTTAGGCCCTGATGGCTAATCGAAAAAATCGAGCTCGAAGCCAACTCGACATAACCCGGCGAGGGCCAGGCCCCGGGTGTCGGCTCAAGTTCGAAAAGTCCAACAAGGGCCTTCGCGTAGTGCAGGGTCTTCAAATCCGATGGAAAACTGATCTTGGAATCTTCCAGGATCTTCAAGGACTGCGGCAGAGGGCAGGTCAAATAAACACGACTGGCTTCCCAGAGAGTTTCTTTTTCATCAAGGACCTGAATCGTGGAATCTAGAGAATCCGAAGTTTTCAACGAGACCACGCGAGTCTCAAGTCGAAGATCAAGATCGCGAGCCATCAACTTGGGTCCAGCCGTCATGCCCGAGACCGAGCTTAGATACTCACAACCGTCTTGCAAAAACCAGGAGCGGAGCAGGCCGCCGTGTCTCCATTCCGTTACCAATGCAGAGGGGGAATTCGACGAGACCTTGAAGAACTGCGCTCCGTGATCATAGAGGGCTTGCCCGTCTCGGCGGGTGGCCATTCGCCCTCCGACACCTCGGGATTTTTCAAGAACAATCACTTTCTTTTGAGCTCGCTGAAGTCGATGAGCTAAGGCAAGGCCACTCAGCCCCGCACCGACGACCAAGGCGTCGCAGCTTCGGCTCACGGGGTCCTCTTTTTCGTTCCTTCGGATTTTGGCTCAAGCGGAGCTGTTCGAAGCCACTCAGACGCTGGCCCCAGAAGAAATTCCAGGCCCTGCTGCGCGAGTGCGATCATGGTGCCCACTTCTTCCAGACGCTCTGGCACGACAAGGGCATTCGAAGTTGTGGGGGCCCCTTGTGTTTCAGAAAGGGCTTGCCACTTTTTTTGAGCCTGACGGATAAGATCTGCTTCACGCCGAGCCAGAACCGATCGAATCACTCCGTAGACATCCGGTGCCGCTTGGTAACGCTTCGTTTTCTTCCCGTCCTCTTCGACGATCAGAAGGCCGTACTTCTCAAGCTCGCTTAAGGCCGGGCTAATCAAGGCCTTGGAAACTCGAAGTCTTTCAGTCAAGTCCGCGCCGCTCAGCTTGTCTCGAGACAAAAAGACTTGGGTCCAGATTTCGCCGTGAATACGACGAAATCCCCAGTAACGGATAAAGTCTCCAACCGCCTGAGAGAGCTCACGGAGTTTTTTCTCGTCTCGACTTGAGACAGTCGACCCAGAGCCACGCCGCTCACTCTTGAGACCCAAAGGACGTCTTGATTGCTTTCTCATATTGTTCATACTAATATGAACTAAGGAAAGAGGTCAATATGAAAAGCCCTCGACGAACAACTGTGTTTTATGACGGTCTCTGCCATCTTTGCTCTAGGGAAATTAACCACTATCGAAGAATGAAGGGCTCGGATCATCTCGATTTTGTTGATATTACGCTGGCCGACTTTCAAGCAAATGTTTGGGGACTGGAACCCCACAAAGTGCATCAGCATCTTCACGTGGTGGACTCTCAGGGTCGCCTGCACACGGGCGTTGCGGCCTTCATCGCGATTTGGACAGAGCTCCCCGGTCTGCGCTGGCTCGTGCCGCTGGCCTCTTCAAAACCTCTGCGCTGGGTTCTGGATGTGGGTTATTCCATCTTTGCGAAAATTCGTCCGCTTCTACCAAGAAAGAGCTGTGAGGCCAGCCCCTACTGCCCAACAAAGGGGACGACGGGGTGAGCTTCACGGCCTGGCTTCTCTTGCAAAGTGCCTGCACGTACTACATGACCGGCGTCATCTGGCTGGTCCAGCTTGTTCAGTACCCGTGCTTCTCGAATATCGCGCGCGATCAGTTTCACGACTTTCACAATCGTCATACTGCGATGATGGGGGTTTTGGTAGGACCCGTCATGCTGATCGAGCTGGCCTCGGCGCTCGTGTTGACCTTGAAGTTTGAAAAGTTATGGATTCTAAATCTGATGCCGCTTTGTCTGATTTGGTATGTTACGTTCCGTGTGAGCGTTCCGCTGCACCATCAGCTGTCCTTGAACTACAGTGAATCGGCTGTTCAGTCTTTAGTCTCGACGAATTGGATTCGCACGTGGGCCTGGACCGCACGAGCTGGACTTGTCACCTGGGCCCTTTGGCAAACGCTGATGGTGGCGGAAGCGGGAAAAATTCCGTGAAGGTCCTTCTGATTCTGGGTAACCAGCTTGTTCACCCCGAGCGCCTTCCCCTGCCCGCCGACAAGACCACTCTCGTTTTTATGCGCGAAGATGTTGAGCTGTGCGAGCACTTTCGTTATCACCAGCAGAAGATCGCCTTCTTTCTTTCAGCTATGCGCAAGTATCGCGATGAGCTGAAGAAGTGCGGCTATCTCGTTCACTATGAATCTTTGACCTCCGAGTCGAAACCCTATGAAAAGAAACTTGCTGAATTTTTGAAGCGCCATCAAGTCCAAGAGCTTCACTACTTTGAAATCGAAGACAAGTTCTTTGAAATGCGACTGGAATCTTCATTCCAAAAGTGGAACCTGAAGTGCATTCGACACCCGTCTCCGCTTTTTCTAACCCGTCGTGAAACGTTTCAAGACTACCTTGCCGGCGTGAAGCGCCCGTTTATGAAGACCTTCTACGAGCAGCAACGAAAACGATTAAAAGTTTTGGTGACGGAAAAGCTTGAGCCCGTTGGTGGTCGCTGGAGCTATGATGAGGAAAATCGAAAGGCCCTGCCGGCCAAGTACATCCCTCCCGAGCTTCCCGAAGCGAAGTTCAACTCAGTTGATCAAGAGGTCTTTTTGCTCGTGAAAGCGCGATTCCCAAAACATCCTGGGAGCGTCGACGAATCGTGGCTGCCTACAGACCGAAAACAGGCCGAGCTTTGGCTGCAGGACTTTTTGAAGAACCGACTGAAGGATTTCGGCCCCTACGAAGATGCCCTTTCGGCGGATCATCCCTTTTTGCAGCACTCGGTGCTGACGCCCTTTCTGAACACGGCTCTTCTTACACCTGACCAGGTTGTCCGAGAAACTTTGAAGTTTGCCAGACGCGAGAAGATTCCGCTTAATTCGCTTGAAGGGTTTCTTCGTCAGGTGATCGGCTGGCGCGAGTTTATTCGCGGGATCTATCAAAACTTCAGCGAGCAGCAAGAGACGACCAATTTCTGGAAGCATCATCGTCGCCTGAACAAAAACTGGTATACGGCCTCAACAGGGATCCCGCCCTTGGACGATGTAATTCGAAAAACGCTTCGCTACGGATATGCTCACCATATCGAGCGACTGATGGTGGTCGGATCGCTGATGCTGCTCTTGGAGGTTGATCCCCAGGACGCTCACCGATGGTTTATGGAGATGTTTGTTGATTCCTCGGACTGGGTCATGGGACCGAACGTCTATGGCATGGCCCTCTTTAGTGACGGTGGCATCTTTGCGACTAAGCCCTACATCTGTGGATCGAACTACTACCGAAAAATGGGTCGCTACAAGGCGGGCCCGTGGCAAGACGAAGTCGACGGGGCCTACTGGCGCTTCATCGATCGTCATCGTGACTTTTTTTTGAAGAACCCTCGCCTGTCGATGATGGTGAGGTCTTTCGATAAGATGCCAGAAGAACGAAAGAAAAGACTTTTCCGAGCCGCCGACTCTCTTCAGAAGCGTTTGACCGAATAAGTTCACTCACAAGAAGTCTGACGTCATACAAGACTAGAATCGCGAAGACCGCTGTGGCCCGAGCGGTTCGTCGTTCCGAAGACCTGAAGCATCGGGCTCGATCCTCCCTGGCCCCTTCTCTCATCCCCACAAAAAACAGAAAGAGACCGCGGCAGAGACTGGATTGAGCCGACTGTCAGCAATTTTGGTCCCCAAACCTGATTGAGACGCAAAACCGTCTCAAGGTGAAACAAAAGGACGGCCCAAAACCGCGATTTCCCGGCACAGGGCTTGAACCCTGGATAGCTAGAACGAGGGTGTATGAAAAAGCTCAATTTGAGACAGGCTTCTCTTGCGCGATCGATTGGGGTTTCCCTGCATCGAACTCTCTTGCTGACGCTCAGCCTCTCTTTAGCACTCCCACGCGCTTGGGCCAATCCCAAGTCGCCTGACGCCTCGGAGGGCCGAGCCTACGCACTCGTTCCAATTTCAGTTTCAAAGGACAAGAAGACGAAAACCTTGAGATTCAAAGTCGAAAATCGCGAGGGCGAAACTATCGACATGGAATTTCAAAGTGATCCACGCGAACAAAAATCCTTCTCCGTGATGAGACAGACCATGGAAGCGGGGGAAAAGGAACTGCGACAGCGAATCGCCTTCTATCGTCGTTACTTAGGTCTTTCGACCAACTTCTACCGTCTTCGACTTGGCAACTCCGAAGCCGACCGCATCTGGTTTATGAAAGAAACTGCGAATGATGTTTTTGTTCTCGACTATTTCAACAAGCTTCCGATCCGCACGAAGAATGAAATCAATCGTCAGTATGAAGCCTCGTTAAAATCCACCGGCCAGATCGTAAAGGGAGCCCTCACACGCCCCTTCAGCACGACTCTGCATGGATTTCCGGTGCAGTCTGTTCTTTTTGCCGGCGTTATCGGTGGACTCATGTTTCAGCAGCTTGCACTGGACTACGGAGCCAATC
Source organism: Bdellovibrionales bacterium (assembly GCA_046336915.1). Taxonomy (GTDB): domain Bacteria; phylum Bdellovibrionota; class Bdellovibrionia; order Bdellovibrionales; family Bdellovibrionaceae. Next base: position 44,515 of record JBKDHV010000134.1, on the reverse strand, counting down.
CGATGGCGATGGTTCAGCATCTTGAACACCTGAAGGATCCCGTTGCTCACTTGGCGTTCTATACTTTCATGGCGGCAAATGGGATCACGACGGACTTGCTGGGACGAAGTCTGGCAAAGCAAGAACCCTCACGCTTGGTGCGTGGTTTAAAGGCCGCGATTCCTTACTTGGGAATGTCCGCAGGTCTCATGGTTTCGAATCTGACTCATGAAGTGGGAACTCTCGGACGGGCCTGTGCCAGTCACCTTTTGGGCTCGAAAAAAAGTGAAGCTGAAAAGGCTCTGATGAAGGCCGCTAAGATGATGGGGCAGCAAGACCCCTGCGATCAAGCCCTGTCGGAATTCTTCAATTTCGAAAACAAAATCGAACAGTATCTACCCATGATGATCTCGATGATGATTTCTACGGCTGGGGCTTCGTTCGCTCAAGTTGGAATCATCCGAGGTGGCCAGTGGGCAGCTGAAAAGACTCAAGCGGGAATTGATCGCGTTCGTGAAAAAGTCTCAGCCCGTCCCTTGCCCGCCGAGAATGCGCCCCGGTTGACCCATGCCGGCGAATCCCCAGCAGCTCGTTGGAGCAAGCCCTTCACAGCGAAGGCGGCCTTTGATTATGCAAGTCAGCGGGGTTCGCAAGTCACTCGGGTCCTGGGGCTAATTCTCAGAGCGAATCCTCTTCCCACAGGCTGGGCGTTTCATTCGATCACAGTTGGAGCCTTACTTTTCAGCGCTGTGCAAACTTACGCATTCCTTCAAATCGATACTTGGCTTATTCCGTGGATGACAAAAACGTGGGCGCAGTACTGGCGAGCCTCTCGCGTCGATAAAGCGGATCAAGCTTTGCGAAAGGCCTTTGAGTTGAATCAACAGAATCAGTGGAGCTTTGTCCCCGAAAGATCCTGCTATGGCTCGGTGGAGTCAAACGGCGGCGAGGAATGCTATGACGACCACTCTGGCGACCTTCGTGGGCCCCTAAAGAACCTGCAAAAACAGATGGAGCATTGGCGCTTGCAGAATCATGCGCGCTTTTTCAACGGGGTTCAGGTTTGGACTCAAGTGATGAACGATATGGTTCGCGATGTTTTTGCGACGGAAAATTTCTACAAGGATTATGTCAATCAAGTATTTTTAGGACTGCGAGTTCAAGAGAAAAATCGCCTAGGCATGAGCCTGACCCCGGGTGAGCGCGAGAATACGACCTTTCTTCCCTTTCGCAAAATGGAACTCTATGGAATCAACCCGTTAGGTCACGAAGTTTGCACACCGATGAATCAAGCGACGTGCACAAAACCTGAGGAACTCGCGTTGAAGCAGCCCGATGAGCTCGTGAAACTTCAACGCAATCGGTTGCAGTATGTTGTAAATTTGGTTGGACCCGCGTTTGGCTTGAATTCGAAACCTTTGCCTTACATCACACCTGGGTTCGAAGAGGACTTAAAGGACTTCGAAGCTCAGGAAAAGGAAGAGGCGCAAAATCACGACCATCTGGATCGCCGTCTCCACACATCGGGACAACGCGGACTCTTGCTCTTAGCCGAAAGATTGACGAAACCCTCCCGGGACCTCGTGACTCAGCTTCTCAACGATCTGCAAAGCGAGAACTTGGAAGTCGTGGCGCGGGCCTTGATCCGAATCAACCAACTCTTGAAGGCTGCAAGTCTTGCGGAACGCCAAGCGACCTCGAAGCCCTCGAGTCAGATCACTCTTGCGGTTGGCGAACAGCGACCACCCGGCGAAAAAGGTCGCCCTGCTCGCTCTGAAAAAATCGATCGTGAAGCTCTTCAGCTTCTGGCGATTGTTCGAGAGCATTTAGGTGACCCACACCCCATCCTTCAAAATGGAGTGGGTTTTCTTTACGCCTACTTGGATTACAACAAAGAAAAACTCAAGGACGTCAACCTTCCGCGTGAGGCTCGCCGAAGTGGCTACCAGTTCGAACGCCCCACGGAATTCTTGTTGTACCAAATGATGTGCGGTCCGCAGGCCAATTCGAATTCTGCGGCGACTTTGGTTGAAAACTCCAGCAAGAATGAAACGACCGATCCTCAGGCGTTTCCAAGTCCGATTATGGCGTCTCGACGCATGTTCGGCGTTGACCTAACCCCACCCCAATTGAATCCGCCTCGCATAACGCCGACTGAATACGTTGAAGTTGAATTCCCGAACCGACAGACACATGACGCAGCTTTTGGAAGCAGCTTAGGTCAGCTATGCTTCCCCGGAAGCCAGCGGCCATTTAAAGATCTGTACTATGCAAAACTCTATGTCGGCGGCAGCGACGGAAGAAAGACGCCGACAACGCTCTTTGACTATCTCAACAGCCGAATTGATCCTCAAGTCCTTGGCGATTGGAAGTCGCAAGAGCGGCGGGCGAACTCACGCATTGTGGCTTGGTGGGAATCATCTGTTAAAAGTGCGGTTCGCCAGACTTTCGATAAACTCGATCGCAGTTTTCAGACCCTTCTCGTGGATCTCGTGGAAGGATTGCACCACCCTATCGTCTACGAGATGTCGGACGATGGTGAATTCTACCAGCATAAACAATACAAAGCGACGGATGCGTCCCGTGGTCTTTTGAACTCCAACCTGCAAGAGGCACGAACCTACCTAAAAATTTTGGCCGATCTTGAAACTTCAGTTTCAGGCGTCCCAAGCCGGGTCTCTTTGAAGGGCTACCGCGGCAATGGAATCTTAAAGGGCGCCCACGATGATTACACACCGGAAGCCTTCGCATCGTCACAGGTTGAACTTGTGACTCGTTTTAAAATTCTTGTCGACCTGTTGAATGAAGCAAAAGTTGTAGGAGACAAAAACTCACGCCGCGTTCAGATTCCGAAAACTGAAAAAAGCCTGAAGGCCCTCCAAGCGCAAACCGTCGACGCCCTTGAAAAGTACCAAGAGCACTTTGAAAGTGTGCCTTTGAAGTCGACCTATCAGAAGGAAGTTACCGAACTGGCCTTCACTGGCCTAAGCCGGGTGGTCACCGAGGTGAGTGGCTATCTTTTAAACATCCAGCTCGCAAATTACGACGCTCTGACAAGTTTTGACGACTACCTTAAGACGCACGGTCGTGAGGATCAAAATAGCCCACGAGCGCGAACCAGCAGTCGATTTGGAGGGCAATAGGAATTATGGAATTTGGCATGAAACATGAAGCAGAAGTGTTCGACAAAAAATTTAATAAGAATACCGATCAGAAAGGTGGAGGTTTTCTATGAATAAAATGGCATTAGCCCTAATCGTGGCTTTAGCTGCTCAAGGCGCGATGGCTCAACGAGCGACAAACGCGAACCGAACAACTGAGGTTCCACGTCAGCGTGAGAATCGAGGCGCGGTCCAAACAGGCATTTCAGCCGTGGATCAACAGGCGCAAATCAACCGTGTACTTGAGGTTGCAAGTCGAGACCTCGGAATCACAAACTCAAACCTCCGCTCTATGCTTGAGCAGAACACGGCTTTGGGTGAGGCGATTATGGATGCGGCCGCATTGGCCAAAAAGTCGAATCGAACGAAGAGCGAAGACAACTACTTGAATGGTTTGCAAACAATTCTTGAGGTTTATGGCAGCAATCGCATATCAAATCCAACCGCGAAGGAAGCTGTAGAAATCAAGGCTGCCCGAAGGATTGTGAGCGAACTTGCGGGACGATTCAATGAGTACGGAAGCCCTGCTAAGATGGCTGAGTTCATCGAACAGATCGGCTCCATCATGACGACTGGAAAACAGCCCCTTAACATCGCTGTAGTCCAAGCTGCTAAGAAGGTTTATGAGCTCAAGAACTCGAAAGAAGTTGAGAAGTTTCTAGAAGACGTCATCAACTGCCGCGGCTAAAAGTGATTCCAAATTAAAACACCCAAGACCCAAGCCAAAAGCTTGGGTCTTTTTTTGTCTCAAATCGATGCGACCTTATCCCGACAAGAGTCTCTGTCGGGCTGAGGGATTTGCCCCGCTTAAACCTTCAGCTCTCGACTTCGCCTAACGTCCAGGCCGAAATCAGAAACTGTCCTCAAACCGGCCCCGCGAAATTCCGAATGGATCTACATGAAATCATGGGTGAAAAAAATTGCGGATCAGTTTGATCTAGGTCTTGCGTCGAAATCCTCAAACTCTCGGGATGCAGACGCGACTTCGGGGGCCCCGGCCCTCGATCTTTCCGACGAACGCGCGACGCTCCTGTACATTCTGGATGTGCTCAGCAAAAACTTGATGGATATCGACAAACATCCTTCGCGTAAAACTCGCGAAATTCTGGATGGCTATGCAAAGTCGCTGTTGCAGTCTCGTGATGATGATGAAAATCTTCTTTTTCGGATTCGCCAGTTCTATTCAAGTTACCGTGTTGATGAGTCCACTTACCTGCAGCGAACTCTGGAAGAATTTAAAAGCATCATTTGGGACTTTGCCGATCAGTTAAGTGAAGATCTGCAGACCGAAAAATCCAAAGAGGCCGAACTGAAATCCCATCTATCGGATCTTCGTGAGGCGGTTGAAGCGAACTCCATTGAAAAGTTGAAGCAGAAGTCGCGCACCTTTATCGACACTTATGTTCAGTACCAGTCACAAAAGGATGAACGACGAAGTAAACGTCTGGGCACGATGACGAAAACCCTGGGCACGATGAAAAAGCAACTGGCTCAGGCTCAGAAGGATTTGAAAGTCGATCACCTGTCGCAGGCCTACAACCGTCGCAGTTTTGATGAGCAGCTTCGTCGCTACCAACAGCTCTATGCCCTGTCCAAGGGTAATATCACACTCTTAATTTGTGACATCGATCACTTCAAAAAAGTGAACGACACCTACGGGCACGATATCGGGGATCACGTCATCAAAGAATGTGTGCGATTCTTGAAAGAGACCTTCGCCCGCGAGAACGATTTCGTCGCCCGCTTAGGGGGCGAAGAGTTCGCGGTGATTCTACCCGACTTTGACGTGGAGTCCGCTGTGAAAAAGGTGGAGGACTGCTTGAGCCGTATCCGCCGCGAACGATTGGTCCATGAAAAGTACGAGATCAAATTCACGGTTTCCATGGGAGTCGCTCAGCTTCTTGAGAATGAGTCCTTCGACCAGTGGCTGAAGCGCGCCGATCTCGCTCTTTATCAAAGTAAGAACTCCGGGCGAGACCGCTACACAGTGGCCCCCCCCATGCTCATGCCCAAGGCGGCATAAAAAAGTTTAGACAGCTGTATGTAAGCTTAGACATCTCTGTTGCAATCCTTTGCATCTGGACACGCTCTTCTTTTGAGACAGTGTTTAATTCGATCTGAGCTGGCCCCTAATGTGCTTTAGCCAACAGCACGATGATACAAACACAAAAAAGTTTTTTCTTAAGTCAGAAATGGCTTCCCATGAGTTTACTTGTCCCCATGATAGCTTGGGGAGCACCCCACACTCAGAAGGGAAACTCTAAGATCTCGTCTCAAGAGCGTCCCTTGTATGCCGTGAACATGCAAGATGGCGGTCTGATCCTTTGGGAATCCCATCGTTTCTCATTTTCGAAGCTTCAAAGCGGCCGCGCTCTGAACGTCAGTAGGACATATCGTAGCCGCTCAATCCAGAAAGGATACTTTGGCCAGGGATGGTGCTCTTTTCTTGAAACCCGCCTGCACTTCCAGGGCGGGGGCGTGGTCCGGTTGGAAAACTGTGAATGGGCCCGCCCCCGTCTGTTCTCTCTGAATGCCACGGCCTCGGCCTATGTCAGCGAAGATCAGCCGGACTCACAAATTCGCATCCATATGGGCTTTTACGAGTACCGAGAAAAGAATCAGCTCCAAGCCCGTTACAATTTTCGAGGGCTTCCGATTGAGATTCAGTTGCAGGATCAACTTTGGCAGATCAAGTATGGCTCGCAAGATCGGCCCACTTTGCTGATCGGCCCGCATCGAGATGCGATCACACTGAAGTGGCACCCCATTTTGGATCTCATCGAAGAGATGAAGAGCTCGGCCACTTCAATATTGAAACTAAAGTATGAGGGCTTTCGACTGCGCCGGTCGCAGTTTCAGAACGAAATTCTCGACTACCAGTATGACGATCTGGAAAACCTGACACTTCGTCGAGCGACCGAGCACACGTTGAAGTTTCATTATCGGAAATCCTTAGACCAAATCGAAAGTATCGAGGGTGTATGTCGCGAACAGTACGAATTTCTTCAGCCCTCGGCCACGCAAAAGAAATCGGTTGTGAAGAAGTCCTGCGGCCAAAGCCCACTCGAAATTACGTCCTTCCTTTTTGACATCAACTTGGCTCCTCGAAAGCCCGCTCAAGTTCAATGGGATGTCGAAAAGATCTCACAAGATCGTCAGTCAGCTCAGACTCGCGCGACGGAGGTGTTATGAAATCGAAAGCCCATTTGATTCAGTTGGGACTGATTTTAAGTTTCCTTCCCACAAGCGAAGTCCTGGCCCAAACCGCTCCCTGGTATCACTCTCTTTTGGATCTTGAACCCGGCGCCCTTCCACGAGCCCGCTCCACCGTCGTCGCCGTGATCGACACCGGAATTGATCAAGCCCATCCCGCTCTTCGCTCGAGCCTTTGGGTGAATACCGGAGAATCAGGTTTGGACGATCAGGGTCGCGACAAAAAAACCAACGGCGTCGATGATGACAGAAACGGATTCATTGATGATGTGCACGGATGGAACTTTGCTAAGCACTCGGCTCGAATTGACGATGATCACGGCCACGGCACTCACATCGCAGGCCTCATTGCGGGTGAAAGCCCCGACTTCCACGGGGTCGCTCCGGGAACTCGATTGATGATTCTTAAGTATTACGATGCTCAGGCTCCCATCGGCGGTAATCTGATGAATTCAGTCCGCGCCATCCGATACGCCGTATCGATGGGAGCCCATATTTTGAATTACTCTGGCGGTGGCCTTGAACCGCATCCCGAAGAAAGAAGAGCCCTTGAAGACGCAGCAAAAAAGGGAGTGCTGGTTGTAGCCGCCGCGGGAAACGAGAATACGAACGCGGACGCTCTCGGTTTTTATCCTGCCAGCTACGGTCTTCAGAACATTCTCTCGGTCATGGCCGTGGGACCCGATCGCAAACGACTTCCCGCCAGTAATTGGGGGCAACGACACGTGCACTTAGCGGCCCCAGGTGAAGCCATTCTTTCCACGTATCTGAACGGGCAAATGGCCTATATGTCGGGAACAAGCCAAGCCACAGCCCTGGTGACCGGAGTCGCCGTTTTGCTTCGAGAAAAACACGCGGAGCTGAAATCTCCCGAGGCCTTGATTCGCTGGCTCACCCAGAGTGGCCGTTTCAATTCTCACTTAGTCGGAAAGTCAGCTCATCCCCAGATGCTGTCCGTGCGAAGAGCGCTCGCCATGGAATCACACGCGGAAGATGAAAGACCCGAGGTTCTTTCGACCTATCGGCCCTTTCCGGAGAGCCCACGCAAGACACCGCGTCCTTCACGAGAACGATCCGCATCGATCGTGCGACCCTAGAAATAAACTTCAATCGGTTTAAAAGTAGATTCGGGCCCCGACTTGCAGATGCTCCCAAAGAACACGCGAGGACGAGTTCGAAAATACCTGCAGACTTCGGCCTTGGAAAAACGGATGCCAGTTTTTCCAATTCGAATCTCGGCCGAGGATCTCAAGTTTCAAATCCAAGGTTTCACGAGTGCCCCAAAAAAGGTACGAAGCTTCAGCTGCGAAGACTCCCAGGTCTCGTTCATAGTGGTAAAGCAGATTTGTTCCCCACCCGACCTGCAAGGGATTCACAAAAGAAAATGGTTCCTGCCGCGCTTGAAGCAAAATGGCCCCCGAATGGGCCCGCGACCAACTGGTCCACGAAAGACCGTAGGAGGCTCCCGCACTCAAGCCCCGTTGCCACCGGTTATCCGTGCGCCATTCGCGATAGGCGGCATCCAGAGTCCAGGAAAATTGCGGCTCTTCAAGGCTCCACTCGTTAAGATTTCGCGCCCTTGCGAGTAACGTTTGCAACCAGCGAAGATCTTCAGGAGAACTTGCGATGGCTTCGACCCCGGCGTACTCAATCGTTGAGACATCTTCAAGCCCTCGAAGCGGTGACACCCAATCATGCGCGCCCATCAGTCCTTGCAGATGAAGTCCTTTGTCAGAGAGTCCACCCTGCCAAAAACTGGGTCGGTGAGATGTCAGCGGCGACATAAAGGGACGCGTGATTTCGGGGTCACTCGAGGGTTGACCAAGGGCTGCGCGATTTTGAAAAGTCTTTTCGAAAACTCTTCGTTCAGGTTCTTTAAGATTCGTTTTTTTCTGGTAGTTGAAATACGTCTGATACTCGGTAAGTGCATCCAGAATTTCAATATCTTGAATCTGACTGAGGACTTCGACATCCGAACGAGCCCTTCGATAGAGAGCTCTTTTTTTCGCTCCCATTCGGCGCAGACGTTCATTCAAACGAGCACGAAGCGAGACTTGAAAAACGGGGCTTTGGTTCTTTAACATTCCACGCGTCTCGAGAATTCGAATCGTTTCTAAGGGAAGAACGAAGACCCCGCTTCCTTGAGTGAGCGTGGCTTGGGGGCGCACAGCTTCTAAAAAGGCCAGAAGCTGGTAGCTGCAATTTTCATCCAGAAACCAGTAAGGCATGGTCCCGCGCTCACCGAGTTCCCACAGATAGAGCAGCGCCCAGTCGCGCTCTTCCGCAGTCAAATCCAACTCGAACTCCCACAGGGATCGAGACTCGGAGTTGTTATACAGAGCCGTTTGCATATAGTAGGGCTGCACATTGTAGAAACCCTGATAAAAACCGAGAAGCCCTTTCACAACGGTGGCCACTTGACCATCATCGGCGGGTGTTTCTGCAAGAAAGCCAACCGATTGGGAACGCAAGACTTGGCTGGCGTCCCCGCGCTCTAGACGATCAAAACGCAAAAAAGTATGACCGAAAAGGCTTGCCGGATTGTCGCGATAGGCGCCCGCATAGATGATCCAAATCTTGTGGCCCCCAAACGCCTTCTTCCAACGCTCAAGCTCGGGGCAGTTTGGGCTTGGAAGACGTTGGCCCGAGAGTTTTTCCAGCAAAACTTTTCGAGCCGGCCACGCGCAAGCCAGTGGCATTGGCCCGGTTTCCGAAGGGACCTTTTCACCACCCTGAAATTTCTCAAGAGACGTTTGCCACTCGAGGAAAGGGTCACGGGATCCGCGGGGATTCAAAAAAAACTGAGTTGAAGTAATAAGAGAGCGATGAGGTTTATCTGAGGTAAACTGAAGATAGCGCTTCCAAGCTCGACTTTCGGAAGGCGACTGGGCTTGGGCCAAAAGCCCAAACCCCGTAAACAGCAAAAATACAATTAGCTGAGCTGCAATGAACACGCACGAGTCAGAGTTTCATCCGAGAGAATGAAGCGGTAAACCTCTTGAAGAACAGTTTCGGGGCCGACCTGAGAGCTCGAGTAAATCTGCATATAGTTCTTTTGAAACTTTTCAGCAAAAAGAGCTCGAGCTGAAGTCGGGCAACCAATCGTGTCCGAGAACGCCGCCAGAGTCTTCCCCTGGCCGCGAGACGCTTCTGCCAGGATCTCAAAGTAGTTTTGAGTCGCGAAGTGAAGGCTTTCTTGCTCCGTTTGAACGATCTTGTGGCGCGTGCAATTTGAAGTTCCCACTGTCATCCCGACGGTTGTTGTTGGGAAAAACAAGCCGTTTGTGATCGAGCGCAAAAAGGAAGACACCAATGAGTTGTCCTTCAGAATAAACCATCCAGGGCCGCAGCCCGAGCTTCCGTCCGCGGCATACGCCGTTGATCCTAACGCTGTTACCATCAACACACTGACGATCAGTTGTCTCATAGATCCACCTTTCTTGAGTTCGATAAAAAAAGGGTAACAGGCTAAAGCAATTTGACAAGGCCAAAAAATCACTTAAGAATCGCAAGGCCTTAGAGCGAACCTGCGAAGTTGGCCCTGGTCGAGGTGACGCGCTCAAGGTTTCGCAAATCAGACTTTCCCTGGAGGCCCGCGTGTCAAAAAAAGAAAATCCAAAGGCTTTCAAACATTGGATCAACGAGGCCCTGGTGGATCGTATGGCTCAGGCCCTTGCCAAAGCGGACCCTCAGTTTTCGACGGAAAGCTTTCGAAAAGTTGCAGCCGAGCTTCCCAGCCTTGAAATGAAGGCTCGAGTCCTGAAACTTCGCGATCAACTGCACGCCCACCTTCCCCAGGACTACAGAAAGGCTCTTCCCATTTTGCTGAAGTCTTTGGAACATGAGGGGCTGAAGGGCTTCGATCTTTGGGCCTACACGGAATATGTTCAAGCCTACGGTCTTGAGTTCAGTCCTGAGTCGCTTCAGGCCCTTCAGATCCTCACACAGCGATTCACCAGTGAGTTTGCCATTCGCCCCTTCTTAGCCCAGGATCCAAAGGCCTGTTATGCGCAGCTGTTGGAATGGTCAACCCATCCGAATGTTCACGTTCGGCGGTGGACGAGTGAGGGAACGCGGCCTCGACTTCCGTGGGGTTTACGTTTGCATCGGGCGATTCAAGATCCGCGTCCAGGCCTTCGCATTCTTGAGCGCCTGAAACATGATCCGGAACTCTATGTGCGAAAGAGTGTAGCGAACCACCTGAATGATATCGCAAAGGATCACCCCCAATTGGTGGTCGAGACTCTGCAAAAATGGAAAAAGCGATGGCCCCAAAGTCGCAAGAAGGATTATGAGTTTATCGAGCGTCAGGCTCTTCGCACGCTTATTAAAAAAGGAGACCCCGGGGCTTTGCGACTTGTGGGAACTCCGTCGAAAATCCAAGTGCAGTGTTCGCAACTCAAGCTGAACAAGGCCTCGTTTCAAGTCTCTGACACCTTGGCGATGGAATTCACTCTGGCTTCGAAATCTCGAAAGCCTCAGAAACTGGTCATTGATTATCGATTACATTTTCAATCCGCTCGGGGCACGCCCTCGGTAAAAGTCTTCAAGCTGAAGACTTTCATTCTTGAGCCTCAACAATCTTGTCGAGTCCAAAAATCTCATTCTCTCAAGCCGATTACAACTCGGCGCTACTATTCGGGACGTCACCGATTGGAGATTCAGATAAATGGGCAAATACTTCTGGGGAAAGATTTTCTTCTAAAAGCACCTGGCAAGTGATCTGAAAGTTCGATTCCATGACATTCAGGAACTCAAAAACAAGTTCCGAGTCCGGGGTGATTGAAATACGTTCCTCATTCGGACGGGTCCCGACAGATTTGAATTTACTGAGAATCGCGCTTGCGAATTTCTTCTTTCACTTTTTCCATATCCAGACCGCGAACCTGTTTCACAATCTCGTCGAGACCCTCTTCAGGAAGCGCGCCGGCTTCGAAGTAAATCAAGGTTTGGTCTTTGAAAATCGCAAGAGTGGGAATGGACTTGATTTCGAAGCTGGCGGCGATTTCTTGCTGCTCATCGGTGTTCACTTTAGCAAAAATCATATCCGCGTTCTTACCGGCGGCCGCTTCGAAAATAGGGCCAAAACGCTTACAGGGTCCGCACCAAGGGGCCCAAAAGTCGATGAGAACCATCGAATTATTGTTAATTGCGTCTTCAAAATTTTGAGTCGTGAGCTCTTGAACAGCCACAAGGCCTCCTTTGGAGTCTTCATCACAGACCCTTTCCCTGGTGTTGTCAAATAATTGCGTGCGTCGGTTTCGACATTTGACCCCTCTTAAAACTGACTTAGAATAGATCCCATGAACAGCCTTTGGAAACGCCAACCCGATCTCGATCAGATTCGAAAATTTTGCGAAAACACAGCGGTCTCACATCTTGGAATTGAAATCATCGAAGTGGGCCCCGACTTTATCAAGGCCCGAATGCCCGTCGATTCTCGCACGATTCAGCCCGCCGGCCTGCTGCATGGGGGCATTTCCGTCGCAATGGCCGAGAGCCTGGGAAGTATCGCTTCGGTCTACTGCAATGATGACCCGAATTTGATGCCCGTCGGAATTGAAATCAACGCGAATCATCTGCGATCCGCTCGCTCGGGCGTCGTCACGGGAATCTGTCGTCCCGTCCACTGCGGGCGAACGCTTCATGTCTGGGAGACTCAAATCTTCAATGAAGAGAAAAAACTTCTGTGCGTCTCGCGGCTCACGGTGACTTTGGTTCCCAAAGAACGCAAATAGAGTCCCAACCCCCAAGTCACGCCACCGCTTTCGTCAACCTGAATTTGGGATCTTTCTAGAATTCGCAGGGAAATCTTGAGAGATGAGCTGGACCGTTGAATGAAGAAGCCCCTGGGATCGGGCTGATCTCTTCCACCCAGAATCCCGAAGAGGGCTGGAGGGCCTGAGCGGTTCGTCGGTTTGAAGACCTGACTGACGCCTCCAAGCGGAGCTCAGGGCCCGGGGTCGCTTCTGGCCGAGGCCCACCGCTGCGTACACGGAGTTCACGGCCCGCGCCTGCTTCAGGCCGAGTTCGAGGCCCGCTTCTGCTTGAGCCGATAGAGGAACTGATTAAACTGCTTCAAGTAGCGCTCACGCTCGTGGTAGCCGAGCTCTCTTTGGCGGTGATTGGCTTCGAAGTAGCCCTTGAGTCCGAGCTCTTCAAATGAGCTTAAAAGAACTCTCGTGTAGACAAGGCCATCCCAGAAGCGACCAAACTTCACCCCCCTGCGGGCCCCTGTGATTTGTCGGGCGAGGAGAGCCGAGAAGCTCTTTAAAAACTGCTGAAAACGCAGTCGATCTTTGAAGCGCACCTTCAAATGCAAGTGATTCCCCATATTCACGAAATCAAGAAGCTCCACGAAGAACTTCTTTGATTTCTCTCTTAAGAGCGACTGCACAAGCTGTTTATGGGTGTAGAACGAGAGCTTTCCTTGGGCTTTCGAGGATTTAAACACCACATGATGGATACGGCCCGCCTCCAGGGGTCGCTTCACTTTACGACGTTTCTTAAGCTTTGTGCCACCAAAGGTGCGAGCCTTGAGGGAGCGGAGAGTTTGTCTTGGGATCAGATCGAGCTGTTTTGATGACTTCATTTAAGGGGCAATATAATTACACAGCGAAGAACTGTCAATATTTAACTTGCGAATCGATGCACTTTGTTAAGCTATGGGGGCTTTTTTGGCCGTAATCTGGCCAGCGGGATTTTCTTCGGCCGTAATCTTGAGGAGGGTGGCGAGGTTCCGGGCGAGGTTCTGGGCGGGAAACTGAATCATCGACTGATCTTGGACCCTTGGAGCGCCGATCTTCGTCCCGCAAGACCCAGTTCAGCGGCTGGAGCGCCGTGGGGCCGAGAGCCCTGCCCGGGACCTCATGATGAATTCGGCCTACCTGCAGAGAACGAGTTGCCCTTGAAGTGAGGTGTGGCCGGGAGCAAGCACTCTTGAGGTTAAACAAGTTCGAAGAGCACGATTTCGTTTCGGGTTCCGAGGCGCATTGGGGGGCCCCAGAGCCCCGTGCCAATATGCGCGTAGATCGGAACACCCCGAACTGTTTTCCATCGCGCGACCACGGGCTGAACCATTCGGACAAGCAACCCGAACGGAAAGATTTGCCCCCCGTGAGTGTGGCCTGAAAGAATTACGTCCGCCGTTTGCTTTTGAAGATCAAAAACGCTGCTGGGCTCGTGAGCCAAGAGCACTCGAAAGTCGACTTTTTCAGATGTCTGCAGCGCCCGATCGGGATTGGATTCAAAACGAGGATCAAAGCGTCGGATCATACGATCGGGGACTCCCGCGATCATCAATCGCGTCGAACCAAAAGAATAAAGACGGTGCTCGTTATGAAGTGGGATCCAGCCCATTTCACGAAGTTCATTTTCCCAGCCCGCTCCCCCATGAATCATTTCATGATTTCCAAGAATGTACAGCCGATCCGTCCGCGCTTTGACGTGGCGAAGAGATTCCAGATGAGGTTTCACAATCGAAGGTCTTCCCTCGACAAGATCTCCGGTTAGGAAAACGTAGTCAGCCTCGAGAGAGTTCACCGTCGTGACGACTTTCTCGAGCCACGCTTTTCGGTGATGCAAGAGTCCCATGTGAAGATCAGTGATTTGAACCCAGCGTTGCCCTCGTAAGCCCGGCGGACCTTTGATCTGCTCTTGGCGAACGCGTGGAAATTCAAGACCTCGATAAAGACTGTAGCTTGATAAAAGGATCACGCCCAATAAAAGAGCCTGCGACAGGTCTGGACTCGAAATCCACAAGAGCTCCCAGAAGGCCCCCACCACGGCTCCTGCCAAGGAAATAAAGAATGTTCCCATCCAAATGTAGCCGATCCACGCGACAAAGTAGAAAGACGAATGCGGATGACGTGAGGACATCCAATAGCCCACAAAAGTCAGAACAAATCCTAAAGAAAAAACACTCGCCAACGGTAAAAGGGCCCAAGTGAATTGATTCGAAAAGAAGGCCACCGCAAAAAAGTGCAAATAGGCATACAAAGAGGCGAAGGTCGCAAAAAAAATTACGACGGAAAGTTGAGTTCGTGTTTTCGTCTTCATAGACCACCCCACTCGATCTTCAATCGTTCTGGAATTTCGAGATTCAGTCCCGGCTGGAAAATCAACTCGGTCGCGGCCAAAGCAATTCGAGACCCCTGAAGGGTTTGAGGGCTGCCGTAAAGCTGGTCACCCACAATCGGAAATCCGCGCCGAGAAAGTTCCAGTCGCAACTGATGCCGTCGACCCGTGAGAGGTTGGAGTTCCCAGGTGCACCCTTCCGCGCTCTGGTCCAACAGATGATACTGGGTCGTCGACGGCTGGCCATGGTCGGCAATAAACGAGCGCCGTTTTCCCTGGACAATTCGACTTTCCCACAGGCCTTGTGCCCCGACTTGGTAAGAGGCTGTCTCAAGACCTGCCACCTGCGACGGCCAATGCAAAAAAATCTGAAGACTCGTTCGCGCTTTATAAACTTTTTTTACTTTTCTTTGCTCCCAGTATTGATGCAACCAAACTTGGGCTTTGGAAGTCCGGGCAAAAACAAGAAGTCCCTCAACTTCATAATCCAGTCTATGCACAGGGTACACCGAGCCCATCTTCTGTTGCAGCTGCAGGCCCACGACGGGCCGTGAGTCTTTTTTTCCCATGGTGCTTGGAACGCTCAGCCAACCCGCGGGCTTGTGCACAATCACGACATCTTGGGACTCAAAGACGATCTTCATTTTCGCTTAAGGCCTATCAGGAAAATTTCTTTGCTTTGCGAACGGGTCGCTTCGGGCTTCACGGCTTCGAACTTTTCGAAATTTTGCACAATCTGTTTCTTCAGACTTTGGAAATCATCCGAATGAAAGAGCTTGCAAACAAAGTGTCCATTCTTCTTCAAAAATTTCAGGGCGATCTGCAGTGCCAGTTCACACAGCTCAACGCTTCGGGCTTGATCGGTGATTCGGATTCCCGTTGTCGCGGGGGCCATATCAGAAAGCACGACATCAAAGGGTGGGGGAAAACCTTTTTGCTGAAATACATCTTCCAGGTTGAGGTCGCGCAGATCCGCCTGGATAAAGATTCCGTTGTTAAGTTTCACATCCACGGGCTTCAGGTCGACGCCTAAGACGCGTCCGTTGGGTCCCACTTTCTGGCTGACATACTGACTCCAAGAACCGGGACTTGCGCCAAGATCAATGACGGCGTCTCCGGATTTTAAAAGTCGGTACTTTTTGTCGATTTCCTCAAGTTTGTAGACACTTCGAGCAGCAAAATTCTCTTTTTTGGCCTTTTTAAAATAATGATCTCGTGGGTTAAATCCCATAACGTTTCAAGAGCCTCTCTCTGTTTTGAGCCCACCGAATCGGGCTTGAGAAATTGTAGATCCGAGCCTAAACTACACCTGAAGTTCCGCAAAGGAAAAAGTTATGGAAATCAGTCTGATCTTAATTTTCATTTTTGCAATTAGTACAATGATTTTCCTGGCTCTCGCCTTCTTTTTGCCTGAGTGGGTTGGAATCAGCCGTTCGAATCCCCACCAGGGTCCCGAGGGTTTAAGCGGGATCGATGATCGTCCATTACCGTCCGACTCAGAAGAAGAGCTCCCACCAGAAAAAGAACAGAAATAGACAGCATACTCCAGCGTGTTGTGCTTGTGATAAGCGTCACCATCGCGACCACGAAGGGCCCGATAAACGAGGCCGATTTTCCGATGATGTTATAAAAACCAAAGTACTCAGCGGATTGGTTCGCGGGAATCAGATGCGCGTAGTAACTTCGACTTAACGACTGGATCCCTCCTTGCACCAAGCCCACGCAGCCCGCGAGAATCATGAAATCTGTGCCTGACTGAAGCTGCGTCGAATAGATCAAGACTGCGATGTAGACAAAAAGACAGATCATCAAAAGTCTCTTGGTCGGAAAATGATGACTTAAAAAACCAAAAGCCAACGCACTTGGGAATCCAACAAACTGGGTGATTAAAAGCGCCTTCATCAGATCGGCTTGCTCAAGACCCAGGCTTAGTCCGTAATCCACTGCCATCGTGTAGATCGTGTAGACTCCGTCGATGTAGAACCAGTAGGCCAATAGAAAGTAGAAAACATTTTTCTGTCGCCAAAGATCACGGAAGGTCTTCCCTAAGTGCTGGAATGTTTCGCGCCAGTGAACTTCAGGTGGACTTTGCGGTCGGGGTCTTTCGTGAACGCCCACGACAAGAACGGCGGTGAACACAGCCCACCAAAGGGCGACCAGCAAAAAAGAAGTCTTTACAGCATCGGCGACGGACGAAAAACCGAAGGCCTGGGGGGATAGGGTCATCATCACATTGATCAAAAAAAGAAGTCCGCCCCCTAAGTACCCAAACGCAAATCCAGTCGACGAGACCCGATGAAATTCTCGAGGTTCGGCCACATCGACCAAAAGGGAATCATAAAAAATCACACTGGCTTCAAAGCCGATGTAGGTCAAAACGTAGGCGGCGATCGCCCAGCCCCAAGCGCCCTCTGGAACCCAATACAGACTCGCGCACATCACGCAACCTAAGCCCGCAAAAGCCGCCAACCACTGCTTTCGCGATTGGGCCACATCGCTCTTGCGTCCCCAAATGGGAGCGAGCACCGCCATCACGACACCCGCAAACGCCAAGGCGAATCCAAGTCGTGAGGTTGAAACATGGGGATCAACGGACGAGCTCCAGTACTTCTTGAAAAACACCGGGAAAAAACCCGCAACCACGCTGGTGGCGAAAGCTGAATTTCCGAAATCATACAAGATCCAGGACCACTTCGGACTCAGCTTCACGGTTTGACCTTTCTTTGGGACTGCTTGGACCAGACCCCATACAGGCTCACTAAAATCAGACTGGACACAAGAAGAATAAGGAAGCTCAACGCATTGACCTTTGGGTTCAGCCCCACCTTGATCATCGAGAAAAGTTTCAGCGGCAAGGTCTCATAGGACGAGCCGGTGACAAAGAAGCTAATCAAGAAGTCATCTAAGCTAATTAAAAAACAAATCCAAAAACTGCTGAAAAGCGCCGGTCGCATCTGGGGCAACAGAATCTGAAGCAAAATCGATTTTGTATCCGCCCCCAGATCTTGTGCGGCCTCGACAAGCGAGGAATCAAGGCTTTGGAAATGAACCGAAAGAATCCAAAATGAAAACGCCAAAGTCAGCGTCGTGTGCGCCAGCCACGCCGAGAAAAAACCAAGACTGAGTCCCAACCACGAGAAAAAGGACAGCAGCGAAAGCGCCATGACAATCTCGGGAAGCGAGATCGAGACGGCCATCAGCTGATCGTAGGCCCGAAGGGCTGAAGTTTTTGAAAGCTGAAGCACCGCTAGCGACGAGAGCACCACGGAGAAAACGCTTGAACACAGAGCGAGAACAAAACTGTTTTTCAAGGCCTCGAAAAAACTGGGGTCATTCAAGAGTTCGGAAAACCAATAAAAGCCAACTCCTTCATCGGTCCAAAAGGCTTTCACACAGGTCCACACCAGCGGCGCATAAAAAAGAAGAAGCACGGCCAGCACGACGGCCTCGAGCGATCGTGTTAGGACTGTTTTCTTTGTAACCATGTCTGCACCCGTGTTGAGAAGAAAAGAACTCCCAGAAGACTCGCGATCAACAGAAGCCCTAAGGCCGATCCTAAAGGCCAATTTCTCCATTTCAAAAAGGCTTCCGTGATGTACTGGCCCCAGTAAAGATTTTTTGCGCCCTCTAGAATTTCTGGCACCAAGTACTCGCCCAAAGCGGGAATCAATACCACCGCGAAGCTTGCGACAAAGGCGGGCCTTAGCAACGGCCACTTAATTTTCCAAAACGAAGTCCATTGTCGGGCCCCTAGATCCCAAGCCGCTTCGGTCAAACTGGAATCCCACTTTTCGAAGGCCGCGACCAGGGGAAGAATGGCAAAAGGCAAATAACTTAGCACCATCCCGACAAACATCAGCGCCGAATTGTGACTCCAACCGGTTCGTGCGAATTCCGGGTCAAACAAACGAAGGGCGCTCTGAATCGGGCCTTCCATGCCCCAGAAATTTTGCAGCGAAAAAAGTCGGATCAGACTGTTGATGAAAAAGGGAACTAGGAAAAGCATCATCCACAGCCGTCGCCGTTGCACCGAACCCTGGGAAATAAAAGCGGCACTCACGCCTCCCAAAACAGAACACACAAGCGCGGTGGAAAAGGCTAAGAGAAAAGTTTTTCCAAGAATGGAAAGACTGGGGCCTTCAAAAATCTTCTGGTAGTTAGAAAGAGTCCACGTCCATTCGACTCCGCCGTAGACGCCCTTCCCTTGAAGACTCAAGAGCGCGACATAAAGTAAAGGCAGCACCACCAGCCCCGTCACCCACAAAAAGGCGGCCCCGAGCCCTGCCTTCATGAAGGACTCACCCGCATCACCTGGCGAGGATCATAACTAAGGGTCAGCGATTGAGAGACTTTCAAATTCTGACTTTGCGAGGCCGACACAAGAACTCGCCACGTGTCTTGAGTTCCGGAAATTTGAACCAAGGCTTCGTACTCGCGCCCCAGAAAATCCAGTCGCACAATTTGGCCCTGAACTTTTTCGGGCCCCTGATCATTGATCTGAATCTGATCGGGGTAAAGATAACCGCCCGACGCGATTCGATTTTTGGATCCCACAAACTGCGCGACAAATTCGGTCTGCGGTTTCGAGTAGATGTCCTGGGACGAGCCCTCTTGGTGCAAGCGGCCCTGGTAAAACACAGCGATGCGATCGGAAAGCTGAAAGGCCTCTTGCTGATCATGGGTCACGAAGATAAACGTGATCCCTACTCGTTTCTGCAGTTCGCGAAGTTCTTGGCGAAGATGGTAGCGGATCTTTTCATCCAGTGCGCTCAAAGGCTCGTCCAGAAGAAGTAGGCGCGGTTGATTGGCAAGAGCCCTCGCAAGGGCTACGCGTTGGCTTTGTCCCCCCGAAAGAGTTCCTGGTTTTTGAAAACGCACGGCCTCAAGCCCCATCATCTCGAGAAGATGATGGACGCGCGCCTTCAGGGCCCCGGGCTCGACTTTGCGGATCTTCAGGGGAAATTCGATGTTTTCTTGAACGCTCATGTGGGGAAACAGGGCATAACGCTGAAACACCATGTGAAAGGGACGCTCTTGCGGCGGCTGGGCGTTCAGTGAGCGTCCATCGAGAAGGATGTCGCCCCGAGTGGGGGCCTCGAGTCCCGCCAGACAACGCAAGAGAGTGGTTTTTCCGCAGCCGCTCGGGCCTAGCCAGGTCATGAACTCGCCCTGGCGGACCTCAAGATTCACATTTTCAAGGACCCAAGAAGTGGGCTCTCCCGACGCGGTCAAATTTTGGCCAGAGTTCGAAAAACTTTTGTGTAAACCCCTGATTTCGAGCATATTGAGCAACATAGAAAAAGGAGAGGCAAATGTCGAGTTCATTTGTGATGATCCGCGGACTCTTGCTCAGCCTAGTTTTGGGGCTTTTCGCAGCTTGTGAGAAGAGAGCTTCGACGCCTGTTTTAAAGGTGGCCATCTGGGGCAATTATCTAAGCCCCGAGCTGCAGCAAAAATTCACTCAAGACACCGGAATTAAACTTGAGCTCACGCACTACTCCTCCAATGAGGAGCTTTTGGCTAAAGTTCAGGCCGGAGGCTCTGATCTGGATGTCGGAGTTCCATCGGATTACATGGTGCCCGTGATGGCGGGTCTTGAGCTCCTGGAAAAGTTGGATCGAGCCTCTCTGCCCCACTTTAAAAATTTGGATCCGAAACTTTTGAATCCTGATTTTGATCCCCAGAACGCCTTTTCGATCCCCTACGCGTGGTCGACAACGGGGATTGCGGTTCACCGAGGCTTGTTTAAGGGTTCGATCAAGACATTCAAGGACCTTTTTGAAAACCCCGAGCTGAAGGGGCAGATCTCGGCCTTGGACGACATGCGAGAGCTCGCGGGCATTGCTTTGAAAATGCAGCAGCAGAGTGTCAACACGACAGATCCAAAATCCATCAAGTCGGCGTTCGAGTACCTGCGAAAAGTAAAACCGCAGATCAAGGTTTTTTCGTCAAACGCTGTGGATCTTCTGAAGAACAAAGAAATTAAAGCAGGACTTGTGTACTCCACCGATGCCCTGCTCGCGCAAAAAGCCGATCCCCAGATTGAGTACTTTATCCCGGAAGAAGGCTCAACTCAGGCCGTCGACAATGTGGTCATTTTCAAAAAGAGCCGTCGCAAAACAGAGGCTCACAAGTTCTTAGATTTTCTGATGACCGAAGAGGCGAACCTAAACACGGTCGAGACCATCCGCGCCGGCCCCGTGGTCGTCGGCATCCGCTCGAAGCTTCCCGAGACCCTGCGACAGCACAAAGCCCTTTTCCCCGAGCCCCAGTTCTTCAAAAAGCTCGAACGCCTGAAGGACCTCGGAGAGTCCAACTCTCTGTACGAGTCGGAATGGACGGAGTTCAAGCTGCTGTAGGGGATGAAGACGCAGCAAATACTTGGAGCCCGTGGCGGCACAGACTTGCTCCTGCGAATCTCTCCTTTGGCGCGCCCCGGGTGGCGTCTGAAAGTTCGTCATCCTTAGAAAAGTTTGTGGACTGTAAAGCGAACGACCGGGCGCTGGCTGTAGATTGAGGATTCGCTTCGAACCTCGCTTCGGCACTGAATGATTTTGAATTTCTGATTTTTCGTTCCCGGCCCTGACAGCGTTTAGGGTCCCGACAAAAAGCGGAACATTCTCAAGGCGAGAAACCCGAAGCGCTTGGCGGACTTACCATCCTGTTCTCGAAAAATTTCGTCTGGCCCAAGGCTTGCTCCTCGACATCTGCGGGACCACACGGAGGCGGGTCTATGGATCCTGAAGTCTCCGACAACACCACATCAAGAAAGATGAGAGGAGTCATCATGTACAATCTAGGAAAGATCACACTGCTCGGGTCGGCACTTTTGTTTTTGTCAGCCTGCGGGGACAACGCGGGTACCAGCGCTTTTCGAAATGTTTCCATTCGGAATCTCGATCAAAACGGCAATGCGGTCGTGGAACTTAAAGCGGAGGTTGGATCTCCGGCAATCCTTTTTTCAGCCGGTACCCTTCCCATCGTGGACCCGAAAACGGGGCGAGTTCTTGGAAGCATCTCGATGGAGAGAACTCTGGACGGAAAAAACATTCTGACTTTAACCGCGAATGTCACAGGACTTCGTTTAAGTGGAACTCTTGGTGATAATAAACTTCCAAATGGAAATAACGTCCCCGTCGCAGGCCTGAAATCCTTGATCGCCATTCCAGCAGGTCAGAACTCAAGAGTCTACATCGGCGAAAGCGGCGACAAGCTGATGTTAGGCGTGGCCGTCGCCATTCAGCAATTCGACAACCTAGCCAGTTACATCCCGGGCGCTTCGGTGTTTTTCAACTTAGGTGCCGAGTCTCGACTACCAGGCGTCGCAGGCTTCTTCACGTCGCGCGATTCGGGGAAAAGTGGGCTTGCGATCTTCACGCAAACCGAACTGCCCGCCTTGAATCTGCCAACCTTACCTGGTTCGCAACCTTTGGCTCAAGCCAAGGCTCTCGCTCTCAATGCTTCAGCTGAGGACACAGCAAAAGCCGAGATCCGCTACCAGATTCGCAGAGCTTCGCAAGAGCAACTGGCTTACTTTGGATATTTCGTGAACCAGTGGAGCCGCACGAAAACACGTTTGCGACTTCGCTAAACGTCGTTCACGGACGAACACGCCATATTTCCCCCGCATCTGTCGAGAAGTAGACCAACTGATCCGGTCCGACCTCCACCTCACGGATGCGGGGGGATTCTTCATCAAAGAATCGCGTGTCTTGCTGCAAAGAGGAATTCTTCCCCAGAGTGACACGACTCAAGTGAGTCAGGGCCAGAGCTCCCAGCAAAAACGAATTTTGAAAACTAGGAATCTTCGTGCCTTCATAGAACGCAAAACCACAGGGAGCAATCGAAGGTGTGTACTGATAACGAGGAGCCTCAATGCCTTCGCGATAAGGAGAATCACTGATCGTGCCCCCCGAGTACTCTTTCCCAAAGGTCACAAGGGGCCAACCATAGTTCGCCCCCTTCTTGATCAGATTGATTTCATCTCCGCCACGCGGGCCGTGTTCATGCTCCCAAATCTCGCCGGTCGCGGGATGCTTGAGAAGTCCCTGAGGATTACGATGACCGTACGACCAAATCTCGGGTTTGATTCCCGTTTTACCAAAAAACGGATTGTCTGGCAGGGCCTCACCCTCGTGACTCAGACGTAGAACTTTTCCCAAATGGTTCGACAGATCTTGCGCATGCTTGCGTTCGTTGCGCTCTCCCACGGTCATCCAGATTTCAGATTTCGTGACGACGATTCGCGAACCATAGTGCAGATAACTGCGAGACAAGGCTGGCTCGGCCACGAACAGATCTCTCATTTCACTGAGAATCCACTGACCTTTTTTTTGAAGAAGCTGGGCTGTCGCAAGGGCCGTGGTGCTTTTCTCATCCGCCATGCCCTTCGAGTAAGTGAAGAAAATCTGGCCCGTGCTTTTGAAATCGGGATGCAAAGCGATATCGAGTAAGCCACCCTGACCGTAGGCGACGACTTGAATTCGCCCATTTTGAACGGCTTGAGCGGTTCGCGTTTTAATATTGAAAACTTTTATCTGCCCGGTGCGCTCGGTGAGAAGAATTTGATCCGAATCCAGAAAGACAAGTCCCCAAGGGATCTCAAGATCCGATGCTAATTTTTCTAAACGTTGACCCCAAGAAAAAATTGGAAAAAGAAAGATCAAAAGGTATTTCATAAGACCATTCCAGAAGCGGATGGCTTGTAAGTCAACCAGAAGCCGAAACTCTTACTCTGTTCGTCGACATACTACTGCGCGCGGTCAAAGATTCGGACCGCAGGCCGCTCACCGTTTTCAAGCCCCACAAGGTTTAGTTTTGGAACTAGAATCTTCTCTTGAGTCTTTTTAATTTTAAGAATTCCGTATTGACCTTCAACTTCAAGGCCCTTGATTGTGCTCAGGAAAGCCGTGAGACCTAAAACCTGCGAGCCGTCGCGAATGCGCGTAATGTAGTCGGTTGCGTGAAGGAAAAGATGACCCCCGACAATCAGAGAATCAAAAACTTTCTGTAGACTAAGACTCAAATCGTGGGTGTAGCTTAAGACCCCGAAGACGTCCGTCACCAAATCCACACGTGGGATCTCGTGTTGGGGAATACTCTCCCAGTATCGACCTTTAAAAACCCGAAAGCGGCCTTCAAAGTCAGGCACCCTTCGCAAGAATCCAAGTCGATAGGAAACAAGAACGACGTGGGGCGCCCGTTTGGGGTCGGGAAAATCTCGAAGAAATTGCTCAACAGCAATCCCACGTCCTCCCCCCAAGTCCATCCATGTTTGCTCGGGCCCAAGCCTTGAGAGCTCCACAGAAAAATCCGGATGAAGTTTCATCTTGTACTCGATGAGGGATCGTGTGGTCACAAAATTGTTCCCCGAAACAACCGCTCGCGCGTCCTCGATTTCTCTTTGCAGCCGAGCGGAGACCGTCGCCTCACTCTGCAAAACGCTCCGACACGAGTTCGGGACCGCCGCACTCGAGAGGGCGCACATAAAAAAGAGGAAGAACCAAAGGCCTAGGCGAAAAGACATAAGCGATCATAATACTGGATTTGCCGGAAAATTTCAGCTGTCAGGATTCTAACAGAAGGGCCGCGTTTTGTTACTGCTCCCAGACTGGCAGCCACTGAGGTGCAGGGAGATCCCTAATCGATTTTGTGAAGCAGGTCCGAGAGCTTCGTCTGTCGCAAGCTCTTTTGAATATCTTGTTCAAGACGGAAAGAAACTTGGCCCACGATCTTTTTCATTGCACAGCTGACGGGGCACGACTTCACTTTTGGACGCTCAAAATCAGAGATCATATCAGGAGTGCCCACCGCACGGTAAACATCGGCCAAAGTCACTTGACGAGGATCGAGAGCTAAACGCACGCCCCCATCCCGACCTTTTCGCGAGATAATCAGACCGGCTTCTGCAAGTTGGGACATCAGTCGACGAACCACCACGGGATTTGTCTTAAGCCCCATCGCCATCTCACGCGAGCTGAGTTGCCGGTCGCGGTTGTAGGCGAGAGACATCAAAACATAAAGAGCTGATGAGAACTGCTCATTTCGCATGTTTGAAAGCTGTACCGCATTTCCTAGCGTCTGTCGAGAGACTCGCCTAAGCCGATTTTTTCTTCACAGACTCAAGGATCGATTTCAGCCAACTGACAAAGGACTCTTCTGTGGCCGGCATCGGGCTCCGGATCAGGGCCCCCTGCTCTTCCAGTTTGCGAATGAGGGCTTTGAGCCGCGGTTCTTTTGTTGATGGTTTATCAAACTTAAAACCATATCCGGCAGGCTCCATCATGCGACGGTAGACCACCTCACCGGCTAACGCGATGACACCCTGAGAGTCTTTGAAGAAGATTTTCAAATTTTCTCCAGCTGAAAAAATCTCGGAAGTCTGCAGGAACGCGCCCCCTTCCGAAATATTTCGAATCTCCACCCAGTAGCGGCCCCCGCCTCTTTCGACTTGGCATTGAAAATCGGTCTTGTAGCGAGGCTGGGTTTCCCACCAACGAAGACGCGGATCAAAATACAGCCGACGGACCGTTGGCATCAGGAAATATCCGACAACCGTCATATTGACGACAAAAAAAGGACCAAAGCCGCGGCCGCAAGCGGCGTGGATCGCTCGAGGTACTCTCGAAAGCTGAAATAAAAAGGGAAAATCATCAATCCGATATAAAGGTAGTAGCTCCACTTTTTACACAGATAGATCATGATGGCGCCGAGAATCGGAATTGCCGTAAAGACGAAGAGAGTCTCACGATTTTCTGGAAGCCACAGGGCCTTCCAGAAAATGGCTAAAGTGAAACCTGATAGCCATGCGTTAAAAAGGATATTGCCGATGGGGGCAAGTGCATGAAGCACTGCCAAAATCACGATGGGCCAAGGACGCTTTCGCATAGAGCTCAATTTCAGCTTCAGAAAAAATAAAAGACAAGCTTTTTCTGGACTTGAGGCGCCCGTCGAATTTACATATAATTTACATAAGCGCAGACTTCACGAAAGGAGCTTCTATGCCCGCTTGGTTGCCCTCCCGGTTTCAACCCCAGTTCCCTCGATTTTTTCAATTCCCCCTCCGTCCGCGAGGGACCTTGAGTCCACGATGGCCGATCGGCCTTGTGGTGCATGTGTTCTTTCTTGTTATTGTCACTCTCGTCTAGAGGATTCTACTTATAGAGCAGGAAGGCCTGGCGTGTTTTGGACCAGGCCCGCTCGTCGGCTTTCAGCAGTTTCTCCAGATCCGCCACTTTCCCTTCCGAATCGTCAATCCATTCTCGAAGTTCGGGCCCCCCATTGATCACATCAAAGGCGAGCTTTCCCGTGGTGTACTCGTAGGGGAAGTCCCGGTAGATCGGGTACTCGGGATCAAGCTCTCGAAGGCACTTCAGCATCAGGGCGATACTGCGATAGGGTTTAAACTCACTGGGTTTGTAATGTGGAAAGTCGGTGTGAAATTGAAGTCCGTGGCACAGCCGCTTTTCGTGTTTGTGGAAAGTGGGCTCGAAGAAACATTCGCGGATTAAGACGCCCTTCAGCCACTGAGACGCTTTTTTCTTCATCAGCGCAAGCACTCGGGAAAAGTCGACATCCGAAGCCCCGACAAGCTCGAGTGCGCGCGTGGTTCCGCGCCCCTCACTTAGGGTCGTGCCTTCGATCATGACCGTACCGGGATAGCAGCGCGCCATGTTCAAGGTGGGGGCGTTGGGGGATGGGTTCACCCACGGCAAGTCGCCTGGCCATCCAAAACCGGGCTTCTGATTCGGTTTGTACCCCTGCATTTTCACCACAAGAAGATTCAGATCCAGGCGAAAGTGATCTTGAAAGTACAGCGCCATTTCGCCAACGGTCAGTCCATGGCGCATGGGAAAGGGTCCCGCCCCCACGAACGACTCATACCCAGGTCGAAGGCTCAGCCCCTCGATCTCGCGACCGGCGGGATTGGGACGATCCAGAATGATCACGGATTTCCCCGTTCGAGCGCACTCTTCCAAAACATACAGGAGTGTCGTGATAAACGTGTAGATCCGGCAGCCCAAGTCTTGAAGATCAAAAATAAGAACGTCGAAGGTCTTCATCATCTCAGGCGTAGGACGGCGAACTTTTCCATACAGACTGAAGATCGGAATTTTGGCTTCAGGATGAAGAAAGTCATCGCTCTCGATCATGTTGTCTTGCTTTTCACCCTTCACGCCGTGCTGGGGACCAAAAGCGGCGCTCAAGCCGACGTATTTGTGAAGCAAGTCAAAGCTATGATTCAATTTGTGATCCACGCTCGCCGGATGACAGACCAGGGCGACACGCTTTTTTCGGAGAGATTGAATTAATTTTTTATTCTGAAGAAAAACTTCAAGACCCAATTTCATACAGATTGCCTCTTCAAGGTTTTTTTAGAGTAAAACTTTCTGGCCTGTGGAAGTCAGGTTTTGTCCCGACATGATGGAGCGCTAAATAATGAACGGCCCCTGAGGGCTCGCGAAGAACGGCGGTCAGTCCAAATTTCAGTCCTGCAAACTCTTTCGTTGTGTAGAGATCACAAGTTAAAATCCCCTTGTCCCATTTCATCGCTCGAAGCTGAAAGTCTTGGCTTGGTTTGGGGGGCTGGGGTTCGCGATACCGCTCGAACGTATAAAGATTCCAAGCCGGCTTCAGGGAAAAATTGAACTCGTAATAGGAACTTCCCCCCTCGGGCTGCAGAAAAACCTCAAAGCAGGTTCCCTTCCACAACTCGTCGGCGCGGGGGACCTGCGAGCCCGAAAGTTCAAAGGATGTCGGAAGCTGCAAGCGATTTTCCAGGTCTTGGATAAAAAACTGAGCCAGCAGATTGGGGAAAAGCCATACGGTTTCGGACTGAACTTGCGCGGGAGCCGCCGTATTCTGAAAAGGAATCAAGTTTCGCACAGAACCATCCTAACAAAGTCCCCAGGGATGGCCTTCTGATTTTCAAGAAGCTCGACTTTAGAAGGGGTGTCGGGCATAGTGGGACTACTATGATTCACGTCAACGGCATCACGAAACAGTTTGGCACCAAGATTCTCTACAAAAACGCGAGCTTCCAGATCAACGCGGGTGAAAAGATCGGCTTGGTGGGACCGAACGGGAATGGCAAGACCACGATTTTTCGAATTCTCATGAACGAAGAAGGCTACGACGGGGGCTCGATCTCGAAACCCGACAAGCTTGTCATGGGCTATTTTTCTCAGGACATCGAAGACATGCGGGGCCGCAGCGTTCTTGACGAAGTGAAAAGTGCCATTCCCGCCCTGAATCGCGTGCAAAAGACGCTCTCAGACTTGGAAGCCAAACTTTCTGAACCCCTCGAAGACGACGAAATGAATCGTGTGCTGGAAAAATACGGCGAAGCCCAGGCTGAGTTCGAAAGTCTTGGTGGCTACGACGTCGAAACTCGTGCCATCGAGACACTCACAGGACTTGGAATCGGACCCGAAGATCAACATCGAGACACCGGAAGTTTTTCGGGTGGCTGGAAGATGCGGATCGCGCTTGCCAAAATTCTGGTGCTGAATCCTCAAGTCCTTTTGATGGACGAACCGACGAATCACCTGGATCTTGAGAGCATTCTTTGGCTGGAAGAGTGGTTGATGGCCTACAAGGGCGCGTTGATGATGACCAGCCACGATCGCGAATTCATGAATCGAATCGTCAATAAAATTATCGAGGTCGCTCATCAAACTGTGACTACGTATTCGGGAAATTATGATTTCTACGAAAAAGAGAAAAAGATCCGCATGGTGCAGCTCGAAGCCGCAGCCAAGCGCCAAGAGGAAATGCTCGCCAAAGAAGAAGAATTCATCGCGCGATTTGCTGCACGAGCGTCCCATGCCGCTCAGGTGCAATCACGAGTCAAAAAACTTGAAAAGATCGAACGTATTGAAGTGCTCCGAGAAGAAGACAGCATCCAGTTCCAATGGCCGACAATCCCTCGGGGTGGTGATGAGGTCGTGAAGTTTCAGAACTTGGGAAAAGTTTGGACCCGAGATAATGGCTCTGAAAAATTGGTCTTCAAGGGCGCTTCCGGTCTGGTGAAACGTTTAGATCGAGTCGCTGTCGTGGGAGTGAATGGGGCCGGAAAATCCACCCTGCTCAAGATTATCTGCGGTCAAACGTCTCCGACAGAGGGTAATTGCCAACTAGGTCCAAGCATTCAGCTTGGATACTTTAGTCAGAACTCGATGGATCTTTTGAATCCTGAGCTCACGGTCCTGGAAGAGGTCCACTCGATGGTGCCGACTCAGTCCCTTGGGTATGTGCGAAATCTTCTAGGCTGTCTGAAATTTTCTGGTGATCAGGTCGAAAAAAAGATCAAAGTTCTTTCCGGGGGAGAAAAATCTCGCGTGGTGCTGGCAACCTTGCTTGCCAAGCCGCTGAATTTTTTAGTTCTCGACGAGCCCACGAACCATCTTGATATCGGGACTCGCCAAGTTCTTCTGGATGCGATCAAGACTTTCGATGGAACTGTCATGATTGTTTCCCACGATCGTCATTTCTTAAAAGAAATTACGACAAAAGTTTTTGAGCTCGATCAAAATCGCCTGCTCGTCACCGAAGGATCATTGGACTATTACTTGGATAAACGAATGAGGATGCTTCACGCATGACCACTGTTCCCTCTTCGCACTCGTCGACTTGCAATCAAGAAGATCAACTTCTGTTGGCTTCGAAAGAGCTCGTTCAGAATCAGCGTCGAACTTTGAGTGTTGTGATTCTCACATTTTTTGTCATGGTTCTTGAAATCGGGGCCGGCTACTGGACGGGATCCATGGCCTTGCTTGCGGATGGTTACCATATGGCGTCTCACGTCGGCGCTCTGGGATTGTCTTATCTGGTGTACCGCTGGGCGCAGTCCCCACTTCTTCACCGACGCTTGAATTTTGGAACGGGAAAACTTCTGCCTTTGGGGGGCTACACGAGCGCCGTGATCTTAGGACTCATGGCAATTTGGATGATCTTTGAGTCGATCCTGCGATTCCTGCGACCTGAAGTCATTCACTTCGAAGAAGCTCTTGTTGTGGCCCTCTTGGGACTTGCGACAAATCTTATCAGCGCCTGGTTGCTGGGCTGGGACCCTCGCGCGACGAATGACAACGCCACTCCGACTGCGGACTTGCACACTCATCGCGCCCACGATCATGACCCTCATCACCAGCACGATCACGATCATCACGACCACAGCCACGGCCACTCGCACTCCCATCATCCGCATCATCACCACCATCATCATGATCACAATCATGAAAGCGCCGTCGCCCACGTGTTGGCGGATGCCATCACTTCGGTCATGGCGGTCTTAGCCCTTTTAGCGGGAGCCCTGTATGGCTGGGGTTGGCTTGATCCCGCCATGGGACTTATCGGTGCGTTTGTGATTTTGAAGTGGGCTTGGTCTTTGTGTCGGAAGGCCGCCTGGGAGCTCTTGGATGGATCCGTTTCTGAAATCAACACAAAGACTTTGTTAGAAAAAATTCAGGCGGAAGGCGTGGTCCTGCATGATTTCCATTTGTGGAAGGCAGGACCCCAGAATTTTGTTTGTATTGTTTCCGTGAGTCAGGCTTCAGACTCAATTCGCGAACGAATTCGCTCCTTTTTTCCCAACGGAATCAAGCTTCATCTTATTGTTGAAAACCGCGCGTGATTCCGTTTGAATCCAATCGTCGACCCGCTTTTCCAGAATCGTCAAAGGAAGAGCGCCCGCAAGAAGAACGGCATCGTGGAAGCGTCGGATGCTGAATTTATCTTTCAAACGATCTTCGGCCCGCTTACGAAGCTCGAGGATTTTTAACTGACCTAATTTGTAGGACAAGGCTTGCCCCGGCCAAACGATATAACGATCAACTTCAACCGCGATTTCAGCTTCACTTTTCGCTAAATTGTCTTGGAAATACTTAAGCGCTTGATCCCGCGTCCAACCCTTCGAATGAAGCCCCGTATCGACGACCAGGCGAATCGCTCGCCACATTTCGTAGGTCAATTGGCCATAGCGAGAGTAGGGATCTTGATAAAAGCCCATACGGCTTCCCAGGCTTTCGGCATAGAGGGCCCAGCCTTCGACATAGGCGGTGTAGTGCGAATATTTACGAAAGGTCGGAAGATCTTCAAGCTCTTGAGCTAATGCAATCTGCAGATGATGACCGGGAACCGATTCATGGAGAGTTAAGGCCTCCATGCCCCATTTGGGTCGAGTTTTGAGATCCGTGGTGTTCGCCTCGAAGTAACCGGCTCGTCCCGTCTCAAGACTTCCTGGCATGTAATAGGCCGTGGGAGCCGCGTCGGCTTTGAAGTCTGGAATTTCTCGAACGCCATAGGGCAATCGTGGAAGTTTTCCGAAGACTTTCGGAAGTTCCGCATCGGCGCGCTTGGCGATATCTCGATAACCCAGCAAAAGATCTTCCTTCGATGTGTAGTAGAATCTTGAATCCTCAAGCAACATCTTGTTGAAGGCCTTGAGATCGCCCTTGAAACCCACTTCGGCCAAAATCTTTCTCATCTCATCAGTGATCCGCGCGACTTCGTCTAAACCCAGTTGGTGAATCTCGTCGGCCGACTTGGTGGTTGTGGTTTGAGCTTTGATGGCCCACTGGTACCACTCTTTTCCCAGCGGCAGGTCTTGGAACGAAACCGTTGTGCGAGCCTGGGGAATGTACGTCTGCACCACAAAATCACGAAAGCTCTTCAAAGCGGGATACAGTTTGGTCTTCAAAGCAGTCTGCGCTCGTTCTTGATAGCGAGCGGCCTGCTCTGGAGAAACCTCAGAGAGGTCTCGGAAGGGAGCGTAGAGAGCTGATTCCGTAACGGGTTCCTTTAACATCGGTTCGAACTGGGCCGCGACCTTTCCAAGAACGATCCTTGGCGCTGTTAAGCCTCGCCCAAGACCTTCTTTCAAGAGGGTCTCATGCTGCCCCACTTTTACGTCGGCCGTTTCAAGTCGCTGCAGAATGGCTTCGATTTCAGTCGCCGTGGATCGTGGCATTTGATTAAGAGTGTCCGCAATATCGGTGTGAACTCCACCTAACTGATTCAGAGCCAAAAGATGCCCCATGAATCGGCTCGCCTCTTGATCCAATTTGAGCTGATCCAAATACAAATCATAGTTCAGCTGATGAGTCCGGCTGAGTTTTTCACGTCGTACTTTTTTTAAAGAGCTTTCAGCGCACCGTACAAGTTCGCGGCGCCTGTCATAAGCCTCAAGACTGTTATCCGACCAAACTCCCGCATACTCTTCGTTCCCAATATCTGAAGCAAACTCAGGAGACTCTTTGAGGGCGTTCTCCCAACTCTTTTTCAGAAAATCTTCGAATCTTTGATTTTCATTGGCATAGGTCAACTTCAGTTGATACGGACGGCACAGCGCACTTCGAGGAGCGGCGTGAGCCAGCGCAGAGTTCAATTGAAAAAGCAGCAGAGTCAAAACGAAAAGCTTCATAGGTCTCCTTTTAGGTAGACCCTATCTTAGCGAGGCGAAAGGTCGAGATTCAACCGAAGAAAATCTAGAGGGATCTGCCGCGAGAGGTCAGGACTGTTTGGCAGCTTTGCCCCCCCTTGGGAACTTGGGGCCGGGCCCGATTGTCGCCTAGATTTTGTTATCAAACTGCTAAACTTCTCGGTCGGGGGAAGCGGATTTTCTTTGTAGTACTTGAACAAGTCTTCAAAGTAACCATTATAACTTCGCAGACCATTCGGCTGAACGTTGTACCGCCATCCCGAGGGACCGATGCGGTTGGGCTCTGTAACATACAATCGAAGTTTCTGATCTGTGCTCAGGGACCACAAGGCTCGCCACCAAAACTCAAGCCGGACGGGCTCTGGAAGAGCGGCATCAATCACCCACCACGTCTGTCCGGGCCCCATGACAGCTGTCGCCACGTGGAACTGCCAGTCGACCTGAGTGGCCTTCATGGGACCTACCGCGAAGACCTTCTTGATGGCCTCTTTTTGTACACCTCGGCGTAGCAACTCTAAATGAACGTAGAGAGCTCGACCAAAACAAAGTCCAAAACGATTCTCAGGATCATAGTGATGTACTTGAGAGGGGGCCGCCACCGGATGGTCCTTCAGTTTTTTCAAGACTTCTCTTGCTTGGGCGAACGAGATGGAGGCCGCTCGTGTCGGGTGGGGCTCGATCCGCGTTTTGCTCAAATTTTGCAGCTCATTTTGATTGGCCGACATCACGGCTTCGGGAGATGTCATGTGCGCGAGGTCCTGCTGATACTGAACATAAAGATCAGGTAACCAAAATTTTGATGAAGACCATGCAAGCGCAGGCATCAGGATGAAAGTCCCGAAACCACCAGCAGCTCTAAAAAACGTGAATGATAGCAAGGCCTTGAACATGAGCTATGAAACTACCGCAAAACCGAAGGAGCCGCGAGCCCAGGAGAAAGGATTAGAAATACTGCAAGGACTGTCGACAATCTCGACAGTCGCCCTTAACCTTTCTCCTATGAGCGTGTTCAAGATCTACGTGAAGGTTCAATTGGTCCTACTCCTGTTCGGAGTGGCGTATGTGATCGACATGTATCAGCGAAAGGACCCGGTGACCCTCTTCCTCCTGGATTCGACTCGGATGGTCGTCGCGCGACAACTGAGACTCTGCAATGATGAGTGCTATCAAAGTTGGATGGAAAAGAGTAAGGGATCAGAACAATATCAAGACGCCAGCACCAAAATTTTTCGCTGGGTCGTTCAACGCCCAAAACTAACAAAGTTCGTAATTCGCCGCATGTCAGAAGAACAACGAGACCAGCTGATGTTCCTGGCGAAACTCTCACAGACCAATTCCGAGACGGCACTCATCTTCGAAAAGACATATGGGATTAAACCTGCTCTTCTGCAGTATTATCTCTCGAACCCCGACTAATGCGACCTCGGAATCTCATTTTGAGACTCTCAACAAAAAGTGATTTTATTCCGAACCAGAAAACAGGAAAATAAGAGAAGGTCTTGCATCCTTGGAGGGGTTAATGCTTCGAAGTCTTTTTTTCTTCAGTCTTCTTTCGATGTCTTTGAGCTCAACGAATACATTCGCTCAGTCTGAGGCTCCCAAAAGTGATGCGGATGCCCTTCGCAAAACGCAAGAGGTGCTTCGCAACCAGGAAGAACGCCACAAAGCCCTAAATAGTCCTGAAGCCGTGAACAGTGCCGCGCGCGTAAATGAACTGGCGGGTGGCGATCCCGAAATCGAACAGGGAATTTGGGAACTTGCCGCGGATTTAATGCCTCTGCTTCACGAGGCTTCCGGTGGAGATCCGGACAAGATGAAGCAGATTTTGAATGAGGCTCGCTTGAATCCGAATAGCTTTATCAATCGCTTCCCCTCTTCACAGCGCAGCAGGTTGAGTGAGCTCGCGTCAAAGCTGGCGGAAAAAGAAAAGAAAAAGAAGAGACCCTGAACCTTTTGAAATCCTAGAAAACGACTCGTGCGCGAAGAGCGAATGACCTTCGTCAAAGCCTTGTGCCTTCCTTGAGAAGTCATTATACTTCTCTTCTAAGGAGGACACATCCTAATGCCAATTTCTAACTTACGAATGATTGCCCCCATCTTAATTCTTTGGACGCTCCCCCTTTCGGCCACTTCCGCCACGGCCGAAGATGTTAAAAAAAAGGCTCAGGAGACGGTCGAAACAACGACGGAATACACTCAGGAGCAAAAGGATCGTTTTCTTAAAGATATGAAAACTCAGATTGAAAGCCTGAAATCTCAGATTTCTGATCTACGAAAAAAAGCGGATCGGTCAAAGGAAAAGACAGTCGCAGACCTTGAGTCCAGGCAGACGGATCTCGAAAAGACTTATGAAAATCTGAAAAGCTCCACTGGGCGCTCTTGGGGAAGGCTGAAAGAGGGTGTCTCAAAGGCGTGGACAGAGCTTCGAACGTCGGTCTCAGAAGCCAAGAGCGAGTTCAAAAAATAGTTTCCCGTGTCCAAGACGGCCCGACACAATCCTGCCATGCGAGCGCTTTCAGCACTTGATGAAAATCAGGGCATGGAGGAGCAAAGAGCTGAAGGGGCTCTTGGGTTCTAGGATGCTCGAAAGCCATTTCCGTGCAGGCTAGCAGCAGTCTTTGCACTCCGAATGTGGAGGCAAAAAAACGATTGTGCTTTCCCACCCCGTGATTCACGTCACCGACAATGGGATGACCCAAGTGACGAAGATGACGCCGAATCTGATGCCGTCTTCCGGTCCGAGGGCGAGCACGCACAAGCGCATAGCGAGATGTCGGATAGCGATCCACGCGTACAGGAAATTCAACACAAGCCAGGGTTTCAATCTCGGTCAAGGCGGGTTGCTCGGGTTTATCAGGGTTGACTCCCGCGTCCCCAAGCCGATCCCACTCCTCTTTTAAGGGATAATTGATCAAGGCCGAGGCAGGCGGAACTCCTCTGACAACAGCGTAATAATTTTTGAACACTTTTTGATTCGCAAATTGCAGGGAAAGCTTTTGAGCCATCTCTGAACTTCGCGCCATGAGAAGAAGGCCCGATGTGGGGCGATCCAGTCGATGCACGGGATACACAGCTTGCCCCAACCAGTCCCGCACCATTTGCAATGCAAATTGGGTTTCTTGCAAGGCCAGAGCAGTCCGATGAACCAGAAGTCCTGAAGGTTTGACGATCGCCACAAGATCATCATCTTGGTATATGCAGCGAAAGCCCTCAGGCCCTCCACGGGATTCTGCCACGATTCCACCCTTTTAGAGTTTTGCAAGTGATCCTAATCCATGCTAGACCCGGCGACAATGATGAAAGCAAAAGTGTACTCGGCCCGGCAAGCTTGGAAGGATTTGCCCGGGCGAAAGCCGAGCGACAATAAAACTCATGGGGGCAAAACCCTTGTCATTGCGGGATCGCCGGGACTGCGTGGAGCCTCGATCTTGACCGCAACGGCCGCTGCCCGTTGTGGGGCCGGCTATGTTTATCTCTCGGGCGAAAAGATGGCAGCCATTGTCCTTCGCCACCCCGATTTTCTTCAGACGTCCCTTCGCCCGTCGACAGCCCATTTTCAGAACTTCTCGGCCGCGGCGCTGGGGCCGGGACTTCAAAATGTGAGAACAACAAAGGCTTGGATCCTGAATCTCGCTCGCCGGTATTCGGGACCCGTGGTACTTGATGCTTTTGCCCTCAGAGCGCTTCTTCAAATACCCCGCACGTTTCGAGTTCCTGACCACTGGGTTCTGACTCCGCACGAGGGTGAACTGGCCTTGTTGCTTGGGACTTCGAGTACGTGGGTGCGCTCCCACCGGCCCCAGGCCATTCTTCAGGCGCAGAAACGCTTCGGCGGGATCTTTCTTCTGAAAGGCTCGGGCACTCTTGTTTACGACGGACACACGCTGTATCAGGTTGGCTCAGGAAATGTGGCGCTGGCGAAAGCGGGAACTGGCGATGTGCTGACTGGAATGATCGCAGGCTTTCTCAGCCAAGGTCTTGCCCCTCTGAAAGCCACCTTACTGGCGAGCTTCACTCATGGTCACATGGCAGATGTGTGGGTCAAAAAGGGGTACGATCCCTTGAGTCTTATGGCTTCGGATCTGCTTGGGGCTCTGCCTGTGACACTTTTTCGCTTGCGTTCAAAGCGGATTCGCTCGTCTTAAAAGCCAAAGCTTTGGAATCGTCTTTAAAGGGCAATCGGCACTCGCGGAACTCAAAGTCTTTTTCGCACCCCAAAGTCTTTCGTAAGGGTTCCGATAAAATTTCTTTGCGCCGATCTTCTCCGAAAGAATAGTTGGACAAAAAGTATTCGCTCTCAATCGAAGTTTCTTCCGGGAAGTCTCGTGCTAAAGAGGGCGGCGTGCATTGCCACGAGCTGCTCGCCAGAAATACATTTTGGCGGTCCCATGTTTCGGGGATCTCGCTAAGAAGCTCCGCCATCGCGTAGCTGCCGACAACATCCGCGAAGCGTTCCATCGGCGGTGAGGCAAACCCCTCTCGACCTAAAGAATTTTTGGCCGAAAACTCGCCTTCCAATCTGAGAGTCTTTTCCACAAGCTGAGTGGTCATCTTCTTGCTTGTCTCGATCGCACGGCGTATTCGATTGGTTTCGGGCCCCTCGCTGCATCGATACTCAGCGGTAAAGTAAAGTAATGTGGTGAGTTCGTCGTCGATGGGCTCTTCCCCCCGGCTCCAAAGATAGTAGCTACAGGGATCAAGATAATTCGGATTCTTTTGGGATTTTCGAGCCATGGGAATTTGCTCTTTGGTAATTCTCAAAAACTTATTGGAGGACGCGAGCTCCGCAATACGATCGTTCGTTAAGGCCTGTGCAAATCGAATCAAGTCGGGCCCAGTCAAAATTCGCTGCGTGGGACGCTGCTTAAGACATCTTTGAAATTGCGGGAGCTCAGGATCGTAACCATCCAAGGATTTCAAAGAGTTCGAAAATTCCTGTTTATAGCCGCTCCAGGCCTCGCAAGAAAGCGCTTTGGGTTGGCAGACTTGGTTGCGAAGCTCCGCAAGATCTTTTCCAAATTGGGATTGAATTTCAAAGAGGTAGCGACCACGATCCAGCCCTAAAGCGTGAGCCATTTCATGGGCAAGCGTGAGAAGGACGTCTTCGCTGTTAAAATCCCCCGCGCAAACTGTAATGAGGTTCAAATAGGTGTAGTAGTAAGCATTCGATCGAGTGGTCGAGCACTCATCATCTGCTACAGCGGGCATTGATCCCGGCAAGACAAGTTTGACCTCACGAATTCGCTTCATCCAGTCTTTTTGGATCCGAGGATCAATGTCCAGCCTTGGAATCAAACGAATGAAGCTTTCTTGAAGACGTAGGAATCCTTCTTCCACACGGGCCCAGTTCGGATCATCTTTCCAAAGCCCTTGAGAAATTTCGGCAATCAGAAGTCGTCGAACTCGTCGACTTTCAAGTTGCAACTCGATAGGAATCAACCGCTCGGGTAAAGAATGAAAGCCCGAATACTTTGCGCCCATTCGTAGAAGCACCGTCTCATTCAAAGCCGCATTCCAATGGTACCCAAGTTCAAAATCAGAGTTCTCTGAACTTAAGCGGGTTTGCAAAGACATTTTGGATCGCGAGGGGCGTCCCAAAAAACTCTTTAGTTTGCCGAAATAGTTAGAACGCTCAAGCACTCGGCGAAAATCTGCCGGCAAACGCCAACGATTGCGCATTTTTGCCTCCGAGTAGCGATAAAAGGCCTGGGAAAACTCATTCTCCGTGTTTCCTCGTAGAACTTCAATAGGTCCCTTGGCTCGCTTAACCGTCAGATTGCCTTCGGATTCGGGCGAATGAAGGTGCTGGCAGTAGGAGTCCACTAAAAACTTGCAGCGTGGGGCCTTCTCAGGCTGGTAAAGCTTTTCGGAAGAAAAAATAGGGTAACGGGCATCGGATTGCGCCCGCAGCGAGCCACCAGCCGACAGTAGAAAGAGAATCACGCCCGTTCTTATTTTCAAAGATCCCAACCCTGAGCCTTTTATCATCGCGACGCCCACTCCTTTGTCACCAGGCGAGAAATACAATAATGGAATCTACGGTTTGATGAAAGTCCTGAGAGCCAAAATTTAATCGAGAGAAGATCGCAAGATCAGGCTTCGAAAGTGAGGTTTTTCGCAGACTTGCATTGCGTTATCCCTGAGCCCGTTCGTCACCCTATGATAGAGAGAGGCATGAAAATTCGATTTCCTTTTTTTCTGGTTCTGATTGTCGCTGAGATTCTTCTTTTTGGGCAGCTCTCGGATCACTTCGGTTTTTTACAGACCCTCGCTCTTTACTGGCTTCCCACTTTCTTGATCGCAGCTCTTGTCCCTTTTTGGGCGTTTCGAATTCAATCGTTTGTTCGCTCGCCTCGCCCTCAAGCCTTTGATCCCAGCTTGCGACGCCATCTACACCAACTCATGATACTTTTGGGGCTTTTGCTGTGGTTCATTCCGCTTATGAGTTTCAGGGTCTTTGGGCTTTTTTTCGTTTTGCCAGGTTTTCGGCATCTCTTCGTGAGGCGATTTCAAAAGGCTCTTGTTCAGCTCGCTGATCGCTATGTTTACCCGGGTGGGCCCGGTTCTCAGTTTCAGTTTTCCTTCGTCCGTTTTGGCAATTCAACAGAGACATACACTCCGATGCAAGGGCCCATGAAGGATGTGAGGCCCTACAGGCCCCCCCACATCACGCGACCCGACGAAAACTAGAGCCAGTTTCGGAAACAGGCCACTATCATATGATAAGAGCTCGAGAAGATTTCTCGCCTTGAGGAATTTTGCAACGCTTAAGTGTTTTGCAAGCTTCTAGATTCCAGCTCAATCGGTCCCGATTTTGCTGCCTTAAAATTATTCTTATCATGAATAAACCATAAACAAGGATGGATGTATGGTCACAGACAATCAAATCAGCAATACAGGTGTTGCAACACACAATTTTTTTTCGCCGACCTTGATCTCGTGGAGAGCCACACTTGCTGGACTTTCCATCACTCTTTTTACGTTCTTCGCCTTTCTCGCCCTCATGATGGGGCTTGGAGGCCTAGGCCTTTCAGATGGAGCTAGCGCTCAGAATGCAGGGGTTTTCGCCGCATCGGGACTCTTTATTGCAATCGTGCTGTCCATCTTTGGAGGAAGCTATTTTGCCTCTCGAGTGGCGAAAGTCACATCGGAAGGCATGGGCGTTAGCCAGGGTCTTCTTGTGGGTGCCGTTTTTGTGCTCTTTATTCTTTTTCAAGTGATGTCCGCCGTCGGCACTCTGGGCAAAGCCGCAGGCGACGCACTCGGTATTGTGGGTTCAAGCGCTCAGAACGCAGCCCAAAATCCCATGGTTCAGGATATTGTTTCCGACGCAGTCGGCGATCTCAATCTTCGTTCCGATCCTTCGAGAGTTATGAGCGGCGTCTCGTCGCGCTTATTGCGTGGGGATCAAGAGGGCGCGAAGAACTACTTAGCTCGCGAAGCTGGGATTTCCCCCACCGAAGCTGATCAAAGAATCGCAGGCGCACAAACACAGATTAACCAAGGTCTTGAACAGGCCCGCACAGCTTCAGCCACGGCTCTTCAGGCCACAGGATGGAGTCTGTTTATCTTGATTCTTTTAAGCGCAGTCGCTTCGGCGCTTGGTGGCTTCTTCGCTGCGAAGAGAAACTACTCCCACACTCTTGATATCAGTTCACGTCAAGCTCGCCAGACGCCAACACCCACCTTTATTCCGACCCACACCTAACCCTTAGGTTGGCGCACCTGGATGAGCGAAGGGAGATGTCGAATTGACATCTCCCTTCTTTTTACGAACTGACTTAAAAACGAAGGCAGGCTTTTTAGCGAGCCCGCCTTCAGAATTACATCGATTTTGCTTTTTGGTCCTTTTGGTCGTGCCGATAGAAAGCCTTATAGGTCTTCATATCGAACTTCCACTGCCCTTCCGACTGGATGAAGGGAATCAAACGTCGCTCAGTTCCGGTTTCAGCCGTCACCATGGCATGAGCACCCGCGAGCTGTTCAGTTCCGCAAGACATATTTTGTATCTCGCTCATGTACTTTGTATTCATACGATCAAATCCTTTTTCAGATTTCATCTTCATTTTCTTCGTTGAAGCGTCGGGCGCAATCATCTGAGCGACTCGATCATACCGGTTGGCCTTCGCCGCATCGACCATTTGCTGACAGGCCTCTCGTGGAGTCGCCGCAGAGCTAGCGGGCGCTTGTTGAGTTTTTGCCGCGCCTGCCCCGCCAGATTGGGCGCAAGCAATGCTTGCCACAAGAGTCACGATCGTCATAAAGAACTGTTCTTTCATATTTCCTCCCTGTTTGGGTTTGCTATCAACTGTGAACTTCAAGTTTTAGAACTGCTAACTCAACCGAACCTTCGACTTTAAGAGTTTTGGTCCTGGTCGCCATCATCTTGGTCACCACCATTCTGATCATCACTATCTTGCTGATCCTGGAGATCTTTCACAAGGGCTTTAGCCTCTTCATAGTGTTCGACAAGTTCCGCGAGAGTTGTCTGCAAAAATGCACGAAGTTCGGCATCGTTTTCAGAGGTCATCGAGGCCTTCACTACCATGATAGCAAAGGCGTGGGCTCTCACCATGGCCCTCGCAAAGGCAAGGTCAAATTGACAAGTCCGGTAGGATTGCAAACGTTTTTGCTCAGCTAACAGTTCACGAATATTTTGGTACTCAGCTTGTGTCACACGTGCGGGTGAGACCGGAAGTTTTCGCTCTTGAGCCAAATCGAGAACTTGAGCGCGATGGGCTGTGTGCTCGACTTCGAGCTTTTGTGCATAATTCTTGACAGGATCAAGACAGCCTTTTCTCTGACCCATTCTTCCTGCGTTAATCTCCATAATATCAAGCAGATTGAGCTTCGGAAGAACGATGCGAGCTGAGCCTCGCCCCGTTGTCGCCTGAACCTCCTCGAGCGGAGCGAATGCGAAGGCTGTGAGAGTCAAAATGACAAGAAAAAACCGTTTAATTCTACTTTTGTTGAGGGTCGGAAAAGCGGATAGCATGGAACCTCCTTCTGGTGATAAGTGTTGAAAAGAATGCAGCAAGGAGAAGGCCACTGACTCTACCAGCTTAGCGCATTGCACCTAGCCTGCAGAATATCCTTCGCCTCGTAAAAGCTTTTCGCGTAATTTTGAAGAACAAAGAGGACGCCATGGATTTTTATAGAGAACCCTCAAAGCTGCTTTCTCCGACTTCCTTTCAATCTGTTTTCGAACAAGTCGAGACTCCTCTGTTGATCCTCCGAGGGGAGGATCTGATCGTCGAAGCTGTGAATCAAAAATTTCTAGATTTGTCCGAAACTTCCCATCGCGTTCACGGGCAAAGATGGACTCAGGCTTTTCCGCAGCTTGAAAAACGTGGGCTTTCCAGGCTTCTTTCTGATGTGCTGAAGAAGGGAATCACGCACACGGAACGCGAAGTGCTGGCCTACGATCGAAAGAATAATTCTCGTCGCCTTCTGAACATGATCTATCAGCCCTTCCGTGATGAGCAAGGACGTTGCGTCGGAATCCTGTGCCAAGGCCAAGATGTGACCGAGCAAGTTCAAGCTCGATCAGACTATCAACAAAAAGAAGAGCTCTTTCGAAACGAAAGTCAGAATTTTCGCCTTCTCTTTCATCGAACTCCCGAAATGCTGTGTGTTCTGAAGGGTCCTGAGCATCGATTTGAATTCGTTAACGAATCTCACATCAAAATGCTAGGTTTCGACGCGACCGGTTTGACAGTTCGTGAAGCGCAACCCGAATCCACCGAAGCGTATCATCTTTTGGATAAAGTTTATCAAACAGGTGAAAGTTTAGAGATTCACGAAATTCCCGTCACAGTCGGCGAAACTTTGCGCACTTTCAATGTCACCTACTCCCCCTTTCGCAACAAAGAAGGCCAGGTCGAGGGCGTGATGGTCTTGGCGACCGACATCACGGATGCCGTTCGATATCGAGACAATCTTCGACAAAGTGAAGAGCGCTTGCGAATCGCGACGGAAGCGGCTCGAATAGGAGTGTGGGAGTGGGACCTCGCGACCAACGACGTCTGTGGAAATTCGTGGTTTTGTCGAAATGTGGGTCTTTCCGGCACAAATCGAATGAAGGCTGAAGAATTCTTTCGAAAGGTTCATCCCGACGACCTAGCTATGGTCAGTCAGAAAGCTCAAGCGGCGCTCACCGAAACCGAAGACTACACAGTCGAGTTCCGAATCCGCCGAGCCCCAGGTGATGTTGCATGGCTCTATGTTCGAGGCCGTGTAGTTTTCAACTCTAAAGGCCTACCTCTTAAGATGATCGGGGCGAATATTGACGTCACGCAAAGAAAGGAAAACGAAAAAGTCCTTCAACAGGCCCAAAATGAGGCCGAAAGGGCCAATCGTCTGAAGTCAGCTTTTGTTGCAAACATTTCCCATGAAATCCGAACTCCTTTAGGCGCGATGATGGGCTTTGCCGAGCTTTTGCGAAGTCCAGAGCTCTCTTCTGATGAGCGCTCCCAGTTTATTGATGTACTCGTTCGAAATGGAGAGAGTCTTTCAGTTTTAATCGATGATGTTCTTGATCTTTCGAAGGTTGAGTCAGGTCATGTGACTTTTCAGTACCAAGAGTTTTCCCCTAAAAGTTTAACTCAAGAAGTCCTTTCCCTGCTTCAGGTAAAGGCCGCCAAGAAGAATCTCAGAATCGAATTCAAAAGCGAGGCCTCAGCCCCCGAAAGGATTGTTTCTGATCCTTACCGCGTCCGTCAGATTCTTATGAATCTGATTGGGAATGCGATTAAATTTACCGCTGCCGGCTCGGTTCAAGTTCGACTTCGAGGTTCGCTCTCACCCCAAGGCCAAAGCCAAGCCGAATTTGAAATTTCGGATACTGGGCTTGGGGTTCCCGAGCCCCAACAGAATCTGATCTTCGAACGCTTCGTCCAGGGTGACGATTCCATTACACGTCGTTTCGGTGGTACAGGTATTGGGCTCGCGCTTTCACGACGCTTGGCCCGATTGTTGGGCGGCGATGTGATCCTGAAGTCTTCTCAAAAAGGCCAAGGCTCATCATTTGCAACCTTCATTGCCGATCAAGCCTCTTCAAAATCGCCACGACCGGTCCCTGTTGAGAACTCAAAAGCACAAGCAGCCAGGCCCGAGCCCCAAGCCCTGCTAGGCCTAAGAGTTCTCGTTGTGGATGACGCTCCCGACAACCAAAAGTTAATTTGGCACTACTTGACCAAGCAAGGAGCCCAAGTCGAATCTGCAGAAAACGGCTTGATCGGTCTTCAGAAGGCTCTACAAGACCAATTTGATGTGATTTTGATGGACATCCAAATGTCCGAAATAGATGGCTACACGGCAACGCAAGAACTTCGCAAAGCGGGTTATCGCAAACCGATCATTGCCATAACTGCGCACGCCATGAGTGAGGCCCGCGAAAAATGTTTTAAGTCAGGGTGCTCGGCCTACCTGTCGAAGCCTATTTATTCTCAGGTGCTTGTCCAGACGATTGTTGATCTTTTGCAAACGGATTCTGCCAACTCCGATGACCCAGGACCGTCTTGACTTCGTAAAGGCTTACGAAGAACCTCGTCAGACAGAAGGAGAAAACTATGCTGCATCTTTACTTTGCGCCTGGTGCCTGTTCGCTTGCTCCCCATATCGCTCTTGAAGCCCTTGGTCTGAAGCATGAGCTTCATCAAGTCGACATGAAAACGAAGATGACAAACACGGGGAAGAATCTGATGGATATCAATCCGAAATCACAAGTGCCCGTGTTGCAGACTCTAGATGGCACAACTCTAACCGAATGTGCTGTGATTCTTCAGTATCTAGCTGACCAAGCTCCTGAGAAAAAACTACTTCCCCCGGTCGGAACTTGGGAACGCTATAAAGCTCAGGAATGGCTGAATTATGTTGCCGCAGAACTTCACAAGGGGCTCGGATTTCTTTTTATGGCCCATTACCTTCACAAGGACAGTCAAGCTACGGAAGAACTCCGGCGAAATTGGATTCAAAGTCTTGGAAAAAAATTCGACTACCTTTCGCAGAAGCTAAATGAGCAACCCTTTCTTTTAGGTTCTCAGTTTTCAGCCGTTGATGCCTACGCTTTCACGATTCTGAACTGGCACCAGATGCTCAAGATCGATTTGACAAAGTGGCCTAGAATTATGGGTTATATGGAAGAAGTTAAATCACAGCCCGCTGTTCAGCGAGCCCTCAAAGCTGAAGGTCTTCTCTAAACCGACATGAGTTTGTATTTCAAGTGTTCGTGATCCAAGCTGACTCCGCCCGTGAGATTTGAGCGGCGTCAGCCCTAATTGTCAAGCCAGCCTCGGCGCTGAAGAATTTGTCTGAGAGTCTCTTGCTGATCTGTGGGTAAACGTTTGATCACGTCGTAAACTTCGCGGCGAGCCTCTTCGAAATTTGAGTATGGGTTCAGACGA
Source organism: Bdellovibrionales bacterium (assembly GCA_046336915.1). Classification (GTDB taxonomy): domain Bacteria; phylum Bdellovibrionota; class Bdellovibrionia; order Bdellovibrionales; family Bdellovibrionaceae. The sequence goes on along the minus strand of JBKDHV010000134.1, from coordinate 242 downwards.
ATGAGCGTTTCCCAGGCGATAAACTTCGCCGTATCCACCCCCATCTGTGTTCTAATTTCCCAAAGAAGTCCCGAAAGAACTCCCGAGTCGAAGTACAGAGCTCCCTTACGATCTCCGAAGCGAAGGGGATTTTGAACAGTTCGCTTAAAAGGAGCCTTTTTATACGAAGCCTCTCCTAAACGAGGATTCTCAAGAATAAGAGCCGTGAAGAAGTCCGAGAAACCTTCGTTGAGCGAGCCACC
>JBKDHV010000133.1:0-9452 GCA_046336915.1 Bdellovibrionales bacterium | reverse complement strand
TCCTTAGACTCGCGCGCCCTCACTTCTTAAATGTGCGCTGGGAAGACCTCGATCATTATCGTGATATTCCTCACGAGCGTTTGGTCATTTGGACTCTCAACTCGGAATCCCATGCGAAGTCGCTCTTGGAGCGTGGAAAAGTGATCAGTGTGATCACCGACTCCATTCGTCCCGAGGCTTTAGAAGTCACGCCATGAAGTACCCAGCCTTTGATCGTAAATGGAAAGTGCGTGGACGAATCCTTGAAATGGTCGTCGAGGGCCCGTATCTCAAACTCCGGCTGCACACAGCACAGGACATCCGCGTGCACTATCGCGAGGAGTACCAGCATCTTCGCGTGCAGGATTGGGTCGCACTCGACTCGCAAGATCGGCTGGTTCATGTGGCGCCGGCCTCTCGCGAGCCTCGACCCATGCGGGTTCCTCCCGAGAGATTAAAAAAGTGGGCGACGTTTTTGGCCATGGTTCGCGCCTTCTTCGAGGCTCGAGATTTCCTGGAGCTTGCGACCCCGAGCTTGGTGGTCTGCCCCGGAACAGAGCCCACTCTTGAGTCCTTCGAGACTCGGCTGAAGAAGGGTTCACAAAGTCAGCGAGTCTTTCTTCCCACTTCGCCCGAGCTCCATTTAAAAAAGGCTTTGGCCCAGGGCTATGAAAAGATTTTCGAAATTGCGAAATGCTACCGGAATGGCGAGATCACGCCTTTACATCAGCCGGAATTCTGGATGCTCGAGTGGTACCGAAGTTTCGCGAATCTTCATGATTTGCAGAAGGACTGCGTGGACCTTGTCTATGCGCTGGCTCGACATCTGCAAGTTCCCCCTCCCGCCGGAGTTGCGTGTTTTACCATTCGCCAACTTTTTCGCGAGCATCTGAAGGTCGAGCTCACGCCCACGGTCTCGCGTGAGGATCTCGCGAAGATCGCGGCGGACCAAGGTCTTCGTTTTGATTCAAGATTCACTCAGGACGATTTGTTTTTTCTTTTGATGCTCGAGAAGATCGAGCCGCGTTTGCCCCATGATAAACTCGTTTTTGTTGAAGGTTATCCGCCCTTTCAGGCGGCATTGGCCCGAAAGAACTCAGAAGGATGGGCCGAACGTTTTGAGCTTTATTGGAAGGGGTTAGAATTGGCCAACGCTTTTGATGAACTCAATGACCCCGAAGAGCAGCGTCGGCGGGCTCAAGAAGATCTTCAGAAGCGAGAAGGACGTAACGCCATTGATTTGGACGAGGACTTTTTTCAGGCTCTCGAGTCAGGTTTGCCGCCGTCAGCGGGTCTGGCCTTGGGCTTGGAGCGACTGTTTATGGCGTTAATGGATTTGAAAAGTTTGGAAGAGCTCAGGGTTTTCCCTGTACGCGACTAACCGCCCTTATTGATTTCGTCTTTAAGTTCTTTGCCGACTTTAAAGAAGGGAAGTTTCTTTTCTTCGACGTCGATCACTTCACCGGTGCGAGGGTTGCGGCCCTTGTAGGCCTTGTACTCTCGATTCACAAAGGACCCGAATCCGCGAATTTCAATCCGATCATCACGCAACAAAGCTTCCACCATTGAATCAAAGATTGTGTTCACAACCGTTTCGGCTTTAACGCGAGTGATTCCCGCTTTTTCTGCGACAATATTGATCAGTTCCGCTTTTGTGATCGTCATACAGCGTGTCTTTCGTCGTCTTTCAGTCTTGGGCCGGTGGCTCTCAGTCTGAGGCCGGCGGCTTTTAGTCTGAGGGCTGTTGGGGAAGGCTTTTGGAGCCCCGTTTTAGCCCAGTTCTTGTTTCCGATGAACCCCATCATAAATACATGAAAAGGGAGCAGAAAACCAAAAAAGTTTAGTAATGCGAAGCATTTAAGTCGGGTGCCTTCAGTTTCCGAGGGGGTCGGGAAAACTCGGAGTTCTCAAGGATCTGACCATAGGCGTTAATCGCCAGGTCGGTCATCTTTCGCACGTCGAAAAGTTCAATGACCTTTTTTCGAGCCCTTTCGCCCAGCTCCTGGGTGGGAATCGAGCCCGAGAAGATTTCAATCAGAAGATTCGCCAATGACTCTTTGTCGGCCGGACGAAGAAGAAATCCGTTCGTTCCATCCTCGATGATGTGAGAAATGGGACTCACTTCCGATCCAATGATCACTTTCTTCTGAGCCATGGCTTCGATCAGGGGGGTCTCAAAGCCTGTGGTTCGAGAACTCAGGTTGATATAGACATCACTGATTGAAACTAGATCGAGGGCCTGATCATCAGGAAGGGCTCCCAACAAGAGGGCTCGGCTGCCCAGCGCTTTCTGTAGAATCTCGTACTCCACCTGTTTGAACAAAGGACCATTGCCGATGATAAGCAAATATGAGTTTGGCTTTTTCACCGCGACCTTTTCAAATCCCGACAGAAGATGAAGAAGTTCCTGGGTTTCCGTCAGATCCGAAAACGTGACGGCAAGCTGAGAGTTCTCGGGTAAGTTGTAGCGTTTCTTCACCTCGTCCATATTTTCGACGGGCTTAAAGTCGCTAAGCTCCAGTCCATAGGGCAGAGTATGAATTCGCATATCGGGATAAAGATAATAGCGCTCAAGCAAAAATCTTTGCTGAGGATGGGCCACAAAAATTCCGTCAGCTGCCAATAAAAGCGGACGATCCTTTGCGAAAAAGGTGGTCAAGAACTTGTAGGCCAGCGCCGCTCCGGTTTGCAGAAGGGCACCTAAAGTTTCGTGACCCCGACCGAGGATCGAAAAGATCTGCGACATCTGGGTGGCTTCCACATCAAAGCAGCAGGCCACGCGGAATCTTTTTTTATTTTTCGCGATTTTCAACGCGCCCGAATCAAGGCCGTGCACAATATGAAAAGGGTTCTGAAGATGAAGTTCGGTGAATTTACGAAAACAGGCCTCTTCAAAGCTGACAAAGCGAAGTTCGGAATCTCTTTCATGAAGAAAGTAAGTCTTCACCCCATCGCGTTCGACGAAAGACTTTCCAATGGGCGAGCGACTCGAGAAGACTGTGACATCCAGGCCTTTGCGGGCTAAGCCCCGGGCCATAGGCCAAAGAAAGCCACTGTCAGAAGCCCGACTTAAAATTTGAAAACGATATCCAATCAGCAGTATTCGCGACTGAGGTGCAAGAACCATAGGAGAATTTTATCAGGCCATTTTACGTTCTGTCAGTGTTTTCGTGATCCATCGATTGAGTTCGTTTAAAGACTCGTCCAGAGCATTGGAAGGAGAGCGAGGTTTTTTCTTTAAAGACTTGGGAACAAGGGAGCCCGAGATCCAGCGGTTTTCCAATTCTTGCTGGACGAAGTCCTTTTCAAGCAATTGGCAATTCTCGCCAACCGCCCAAAGTCCTGAAAAGAGCTCGATCTGGTGAGTGTCGAGCAGCGTGAAAAGACCTGTCGAAGCCGCCAGGCTGGCAAGCTTCACAAATTCGCTGGGCTTACAATCATAACCTGAAAGAAGGATCACTTCGGACTGTCGAAAAAGTTGGTTGAGAGCCCCATCACTCAGCGAGCCCGACCAAAGGGGCTTATATTTCCAATGCTCGACCTGTGCCTGAAACTCTTCGTACTGATGAAACTTCCAGTCCGATCGATCTCCCAGGAAGATCCAAGTTTTCTCTTTTGCGACAGAGCTTAAAAAGCTCTTGTGGGTTTCGAAATACTGAAAATCCCAGGGCATAATCCAGGTCGACCCTTGTCGCGAGTAGCGAAGCACTTCCTGTTCAACCGGCGAAGGGGGAGTTGGCGATTCAAAATTGAACGAAGGCATGGGGGGCAAAAGAGTGCGCAGCTGCCGTCGGCTGGAAGAATTCAAGCCCCGTAGATCGGCCAGATTTTGTCGCGAGGGCAAGGTCAGCAGATCCACCCGCTGCAGGAACTTTTGCAGGATCCGAGATTTTTTGTAGTCCACCAGACCAATAAAGGTCGCAGCTGTGCTTTGATGAGGCACGGAGCCTAAAGTTTCAAGAAGAGCCAGCTCCATTGAATTCAGCCGTTCATCTTCCAGGATAAAATAAACAAGGTCAGGTTTAATGCGAAGATACGAAGCCCAAATCAAGAAGAAGTGGCGGATCGAGGGCTCCTGGGTCAGATGCAGGTAAAAAGACTGCTGATCGGTTTCAAGACTTTGAATTAAAGACTCGACGGTCGCGTTGCGCTCACGGGCAATCAGGAAGATTTTCGCCATGGAACCCCCAATACTTTAAAAATTTTCTCGAGGACTTTTTTGTTGGCATCCGGAATCGAACGTTCTCGCAGCTCTTCAGGGTAAATCCACTCGAGCATCAAGTGGTGCTTCGCTTTGGGTTCACCCTTCCAATACAAAACTTCGTAAAACAGAATCACGATTCCCACATCGTTGTAGGAATGAGTCACACTTAACTTAAGTTCGCCGATTTGGGCCTCAATCCCCAGCTCTTCGGAAAGCTCGCGCGACAGGGCCTCTTCAGGGGATTCTCCCAGTTCGATTTTTCCGCCGGGAAATTCCCACAGTCCGGCCAGGGAGTGGTTTTCAGGTCGCTGGCCCACCAGGATGCGGCCTTCTTTTTTCAAGAAACCCGCAACAACTGGGATCCACTGGATCTTCTTTAGACGCGACCTGCGTCCTTGTGTTTTTTCCATTCCAGAGCCACTTCCTTCAAAAAGCCGGGACCTTGAAAGACCAAAGCCGAATAGACTTGGACAAGGTCAGCGCCTCTGCTCAGTCTGTCAAAAACGTCAGGGCCTGTCATCACTCCGCCGCAACTGACGACAAGTAACTTGCTGCGTTCAGGGCCGCAGGCCTCAAGGACTTTTTCAAGGCTCCAAATTGCGCGTTCGCGCAAGGGCTGTCCGGAGACCCCACCCTCTGCGGGAAAGTCCAGACCGGGCCCTCGGTGAAGGGTGGTGTTCGACACGATGAAACCCGAGACTCCTTCGCCCAGGGCGGCGCGCACGGTCTCTTTCAGGTCTCCCTCGGTCATGTCGGGGGACAGTTTCAAAAGAACGGGCACATTCAAAGCCGCCCGGCAAACGGGCCCCAGCCAAGTCTTTAGGGACGAGGCTTGGCCCAGCTGTCGCAGACCCGGAGTGTTCGGTGACGAAACATTCACAACAAGTCCATCGGACTGAGCTCGAAATCTTTCCACAAGCTCCAGATAGTCTTGGCCGGCGTGCTCGGTCGGGGTGGCGCGATTTTTCCCCACATTAACGAACAGAGGAACGCGTTTTTCTGAAAAACGAATCTCGTCCCAGATGCGATCGGCTCCCCAGGAGGGGAAACCCATTTTGTTCCACAGTGCTAACTGCTTTAGATTTCGATCAATGATTCGCCCGGGGTTGGGGCCCTGGGGGCGAGGGGTGATGGTTCCCACTTCGACAAAACCCGAGCCGAGCTTTTGCCAGGCCTCGAGGTGTTCCGCATTCTTGTCAAGACCGCCGGCGATTCCCAAACGATTTTTGAATTCAAGCCCTCTCCAGTGAAAAGGGCTCCAAGCACAACGGGAATCTTGCTCCCATTCGTCGGCCCAGTAGGCTGCGAACTCAACGCCAAAACCACTCAGGTGATGAGAGATTTGGGCCGGCAGCCAAAGCCAGGGTTTGATCATCGTGGGTACAAACCACGAAGAAGCATGGCCTTTTCAAGTCGTTGAATCGAGCATGACATGGCGGCCAGTCGCATATCGACGTTCTTTTCAGAATGGAACTTGTAAACGTTCTCGAAAGCCTTCGTGATGATGGTCTTCAAGCGGCCGTTGATTTCATCTTCGTCCCAGAAGAAGGACATAATGTCTTGAACCCACTCGAAGTAAGAAACGATCACGCCTCCGCCGTTGGCCACGACGTCCGGAGCGATAAAGATTCCACGCTTGGTAAGAATTTTCGTCGCGGCATTCGTGATCGGTCCGTTAGCACCTTCTACGATAACTTTGGCTTTAATCTTTTCGGCATTGTGAGTGTCAATTTGATTTTCAAGAGCACATGGGAACAGAGCTTCGCAATCCAGCTCGAGTAGATCTTCATTGGAGATCGAAGTCGACTGCGGGAACCCTTTCACGCTGCGATTTTCTCGAACATAGTCGATCAGTTGGGGCACATTCAAACCATCGCCATTGAAAATTCCGCCAGACACATCGCTGACGGCGATGATCTTGGCGCCACGCTGATGGGCAAAGAGAGCTGCGAAGGAGCCGACGTTTCCGAAACCTTGAATCACGATGCGTGCGCCTCGCATATCCATCTTTTTCTTTTCAAAGGCTTTCTCGGCGACATACACCACACCCAGGCCTGTCGCATGATTTCGGCCCATGGAGCCGCCGATTTCAACGGGCTTTCCTGTGACAACGCCGGGTTGAGCGTAGCCACCTTGTTCTTGCGAATAGGTGTCCATCATCCAAGCCATTGTTTGAGGATCTGTTCCCACGTCCGGAGCTGGAATATCTTTCGTTGGGCCGATAAAATGAGAAATTTCAGAAGTAAAACGACGAGTCAGATTTTGCTTTTCAGTTCGAGAGAGTTTTGTCGGATCGACCGCGACGCCACCTTTCGCGCCTCCGAGGGGCAAACCTAAAACGGAGTTCTTAAAAGTCATGAGCGCGGCCAAGCCCACCACTTCGGGCAGGTCCACATTTTGGTGGTAACGAATTCCCCCTTTGTAGGGGCCCAGAGTCGCGTTGTACTGAACGCGATATCCTGTGAAAACTTTCACCGAATAATCGTCCATACGAACAGGGATCGCGACGGTCACACAACGACGCGGCTTTTTCAGGCGCTCCAAAACGTTCGGATCGCAGTTAATAAGTTTAGCAGCTTCGACCAGTGTCTGCAGAGAGTTTTGGAAGAGAGGTCCATCCAAGTGAGCTTCCGAAGAGGGGATTTTGTGTTCCATTTTGACTCTTGACTCCGTTTTGTTGTCGAGTTCAGACTCAGACTTTCTTTCGACGTTTGATCGAACGTAAAGCTAAGTTTAAACGTTTGAAATTTATTAAGATTGTGCCAAATTGCAGGTGAGTGTAGAGAATTTACTCTTGAGTGTCACGGGCGAAAATATGACCTTTCGAAGCAGCGCATTTAAAAAATCTTGGAAGCTTGGCCTAATCCTGGGAGCCGGCCTTTTGGTCATCGCTCTTGTCGTCTTGAACCTCTCGGGTCTTTTTAGATCGGTCTCGCCTGTCGATAAGGCCCATTTCAAACAGTTCGAGACACCTCAGATTGAGATGATTTCTTCGGATTCGCCCTTTGCCGCTGCCACGCCGGGTCGACATCCGGCCTTGGTGCAGTGGGTTTTTAATCAAGTTTTTCGTTGGGACCCCCAAGACCAGGGCCCGGCTCCTAAGAACGAATGCGCCTTGGGTCCCTTGACCCGTCAGCTTGAGCGGGCTCAAGCCCCTCGAGAAAAAACTGAGATTATGAATCGCTACCTTCAGGATTGTGAGTCTCAATTTCTGAATGGCGAATTGAAGGCCCATATTCAGGCCCTGCGTCTTTTCACCATGTCTTACTCAATTGACGATCATCCCTTTTTGACTCGAGTTCTTTTTCATCTGCCCGACGGAAAAAAGCTCAAGGGACTGTTAGCCGTTAAAGACCAGAAACGGCGGCCCTTCGTCATTCTTCGAATGGGAATCACGGGCAATATTGAAGAGGCTTTTGCCGAACGCTTTTTTTACTACCAGCTTTTTGAAAGAGGACTCTTTAATTTTTTGATGGTCGAGAACATGACGGGCACCGACTTCATTCATCACAACCGAAGTGTGGAGTTCGCAGGTCTTGCCGAGTCCTATCAGAATCTTTGGATCGCTCAACTTCTGCGCAACCCGCAGCAGCCGATTTCAAAACTTGTTGAGAGCGTGCATCTTGTGGGCCTTAGCCTTGGCGGCCAAGGTGTCTTGACCTCGGCATGGCTTTCGCCCGTGCAGAAAAATCCGAATCTTTTCCAGTCTTTTTTGGCGTTATGTCCTCTCGTGAATTTGAAGCCGACCTTTGATCACCTTTTCGAAGGGGGCGGAGTGGGACGCCTGCCGCTGGAGGTTTGGGCTCACAGTCGATTTGCCGAAGCCCGTGTTTTTTACCCTGAACTTTTTGATACTTACTTTGGACTGCCGGGACGAATTCTCAAATTTGTTGCCGATCATTACGCAAAACCGCAGGCCGATCTTTTTGGTGTGAAGGAGCCCGCCTTCCTTGAAAAGCTGAACGAGTTTTATGCGCTCCACGATTTGAAAACTTGGGATCCTGGATTGCGCAAACCCGTGTGGATTTGGGTGACAAAAGAAGACAGCATTGTGCCGGTGCATCTGAACAGCGCCACTCTGCCACAGGCCGATTACCTTGAGATCGGCGTGGGCAACCACTGCAGCTTCCCGGCCGCTTGGGACGGGCGCGTGACTCAGGCTCTTTTTCGGGGCCATATCCTGGGCGCGTCCCCCAACTTCAAGGTCTCGAAAAAATCGGTGCAGCTTGGAGTGCCTGTTGAAGCCGCGTGGGATGTTGATGACGTTTCGGTCAAAGGCTCGACAGGACGGGTCGAGGTCACCTTGATTTCAAAAGCAAAATTCAAGGTTCGTTTCGATTTAGGGCTTGAGGATCTGGATTTCGCCTTTTCCTCTTCGACTTTAACCGAGCCTGAAAAGCGCATGATACGGCGCTGGTTGTCGACAAACCTCACATTTGAAGCCTCTCCGGATGGATCGGGCATGACAGTGTCCTGGCCATTTGTTACACCCTGATCATGAACCAAAAATTGATTCAGGCTCTTGAGGCCTACAAAAATCGAAAAGTTTTGATCGTCGGCGATGTGGGCTTGGATGAATACGTTCTAGGGCAGGTGCGAAGAATTTCTCCCGAAGCACCGGTTCCTGTTCTTGAGGTGGATCAAGAGGACTTGCGTTTGGGTCTTTCGGCGAACGTCGCGCAAAACGTGGTCAGTCTTGGCGGGCAAGTCGATTTGTTGTCAGTCGTCGGATCTGATGAAGGAGCTCAGAAACTTAAAGAGCTCAGCTCCAAAGCTGGAGTGGGCTGGCAGAGTATGATCGTCGATTCGCATCGGCCGACGACGCGAAAGACTCGCGTGATGTCGGGGCCCCACCACATTGTTCGCGTCGATTATGAGCTTCGAAAATATCTCTCGGCCGCGACGGAAGAAAAGCTTCTGCAAAAAGCTCAAGAAGAGATTCCGAAGAACGACATCGTGATTCTTGAAGACTATGCGAAAGGTGTTGTTTCGGAAAAAGTGATGAAGACGCTTGTTGAGATTTGCCATCGCCATAAAAAACAATTGCTCGTCGATCCTCATCGTGGCAACCCCGGTGACTTCTACCAAGGCTGCGATCTGATTAAGCCGAACTATGATGAGGCCGTTATTCTAGCTGGACTTGATTTCGATACGCTTCGCGAAAGTCCCAATCGTGTTGAACAAGCCGGTCGTGCTTTGCAAAAGAAGACGGGCGCTCATTACGTTGTTCTGACTCAGGGAAAAGACGGGATGAGCATCTTTGATGGGG
>JBKDHV010000132.1:0-4611 GCA_046336915.1 Bdellovibrionales bacterium | reverse complement strand
CGCATCGTCCCTCTCAGCGGCATTCCTAAATAAACAATATCATCATTTTGATTTAAAACAATCAATAAGCAAGAAGAGCACGGAGAAAGAGGGGGAAAAGAGGAGGGCAAGGGCAGAAGGGGAAGCGAGGAAAATAAAATCGTCTGTCGAAAACGCCCCAGGACCAAGATGACATAATTGCGCAACTTTCGTCGACAGCAAACTTTCACTTTTTTCGCCTGTTACCATCAATATTAGGCAAGTATGATATTTAAAGGGTCATTTTAGGTTTTGGAGGCGAAGGAGGTGGGCAACCGAAAAAGAAAGCCAACATTGCGCGTGTTCGAGACCGGAGGGAGGCCAATCATTGCTCTCTTCTAAGGCATTTTCCTTGGATGAACGATTGGCTGAATAAAAGAAAATTCATATTTCGAGTAAATGATTCTTTTTCTTCATATCTTCTTGTTCCCTGCAATCTTCGACAACCGACCTTCCGAGTCGTTCATGAACGTTGCCGGTCGTGAGGCAAACTTTGCTTCCCTGCGCGATCCCTTTTCATCTTCGTAGTGCGATTGTCACTTGTATTTGTGTCTTATCATCGTTTCTTCTATTCTTCATGGACACGTTCCGACTCAGAGCAGCGGTGAACCTGAGGCAGCAACGATTGCTGAGACAACGATCGCAAAAGAAGCGAAGAATGCCGTGCACAGTCTCCTCCGCCTTCTATGCCGATATTTTCTGATATTTTACGTAGAATTCTTCCCCTCCAGTGCCCGTGGACCCTAGCGCGTCGCAGAGCCCAGCGAACAAAGGCTCTCCTCTCCTTCAGAACAGTACCCTTCCGTCTCTGGGACTCTGCTCTTCTTTTCCCCACTCTGGCTCACTTTTATTTCTTGATTTATGATATTATTTCATTTTTCTCTTCTTTTCCACGCAGTCCCTCCCTGCAGGCGACAGTTTGTGCCTTCTTTTCTTTTCTCCCCGTCCCCCTTCAATTCCCCCATCTCCTCGCCCTTTTCTCCGCCGCCTCAATTCACTTTCCTGCTTTAGTCCCCATTGTCGATGAAAAAGGCGTAGACTCAAGTCCTAGTGATGAAGACGAGCCTTTGACTGCGCAGGAGAAGAGCGTCTCGAGCCAGAAGAATTTCAACTTACGCCAATCAACTCTTGGTCCCTCTTCCCTGTCTTTCCTCGTTTTTTTTTGTCTTACTTTAAAATTTAGACAGTAAAAGAGGTCTTTTGATGCCGCCGATATCGTATCCGACGATGAGAGTGCGCCGCCGAAGAAGAGGGGTCGCGGCCCTCCGGCTCAGAAGAAATCGAGGCAGCCGAGGGAAAGCGCTGGCGATAAGAGCAAGGCGACCTCAAGCCCCTCGAAAAGTTCAGGAAAGGAAAAGGAAAAGGAAAAGGAAAAGGAAAATGAAGATGGTGGCGCTGGAGGCGCGCGCGACGCTGAGGTCGAACATGACAACGAACTTGCGAAGATGGACGTCGTCGATAACCTTCTTGACCCTATCCCCTCATCTGAGGCCAATCGAGCCCTCGCCAACCGAATTGGAGGTTCTATATTTATTATTGAGCTTTTAAAATTAATATGTTGACTTACCTTCCTTGACAGACCCAGCAGCCCCTTGGTACTCTGCATTTGGAAGACCTCGAGGCGTACTTGTCACCTTTTTTCGTTCTGATTATTCAGATTTATTCGTTTTTTTTAGTATGGATCGAATCATTTAAACGCGCTCTCTGCCAATCAGCAACGTCTGTACAAGTCGAAGGTGGAGAACATCGTCTCGTGGGTTTTCAACACCTTTGTGGTGAGAGATGTCGGCGTCGCCTCCCACCCTACGAACGTCTTTCCTGCGGTTTTGGTTCTCATCGCTCTCCATGTCATCGCCAAGGGCAAGGAGAAGGTCGGAGACTACGACCTCTGGGACTTGGTCAGCCAGAAGAGCCTCACCACGTACTTCAACACCCACTTCAGCAAAGACAAGATCAACCTTTCCAACGCCTCTTTGCAAAGGCTGCCGGCTTATTTTGGTTCGAATTTATATCTCTTCCCATTCAAATTTTACTAATCGTTCTAGTATAGCTGTCCCTGAAGCGGCGCAGCACCTCTCCTATCACGTTTACCCCGGCTGTCATTTCAAAGCCACCCTTCCCCTGACGGCGAAAGAGGTCATTCCATCTGCCGATGTCCTCGTCAACTTCATGAAAGATCACTTCGTTGATGTCAAAGAAGGTATTTTAGTTCATTTTATCATTTCTTATTTGATTTTTGGCTCCACCTTTTCGATTCTGATTCTAATTGTAGCAAAGAAAACCCCTGCTGCGGCGAGGACCTCGGCCCATCATTTGGAGGTCATTCAAGCGGGCTATGGATTCGAATATCAGCAACACGGCGCAAATATGCGTGTTTTTGCTGAATTGCCCGGATTTAGGCCGCATGACCTCGGAGTTCAAGTCGGTGCGCTCTCTTTTTCCTGCTTTTTCCTTTACCCCAAGCGAATTGTCCCTTCGCCTCGTCTTCCCTCCTCTCCTCTCTCCTCCCCTTCCCCCTTTTTCTTTCTCATTTTACATTTTAATGATATATTCCGTTTTTTATTTCGATAATATTTGTGTTTAGTGTCGTCTATTCGCGATGGAGTTCCGATTTACGCCTTGTCGGTGTCTCTCCGTCCCAACCTTTCCCCAGAAGGTTCGTCCTTTCTCGCCCTTTATTTCGTTTTATGCTCATTTTTCTTTCAAGAAATCAAAGCTATCAAGTGCGGTTCGAATGATAACTTCGTAGCCGATGACAACATCAACCAAATTCCCGTCTTTAAGCGACGCGACCTCCTTATCTCCCAACTTCTCAGTGAGGGTGGTCATCAGGTCTCCTTGACCTTCACCGGTAACATGAAGCCCAGCTCAGCCTACTTTCCGGCAGAAGAAGAAGAAGAAGGAGAAGAAGAATTCGACCCTACGAAGAAGGCGGAGAAGGCGGCGAGAGAGTCCAAGAAAGTCGACTTGGTCTCTTCTACTGGCGGCCTATTCGTCTTCTCCCTCGACCTCGAGCCCGAGTCGAGGAAGTCCACTATGACGTACTTCGCGTAGCCATGCCCCCAGTCTCTCTCAATGTATAACTTTATTCACATTAAACAATATTTTAACAATATCTCCACTCATCTCGATTCGGATCACTGGGAAAAGGGGGCTTGTTGGGGAGGAGGTTGCAGAGCTGGCCGTCGCCATCGTCGAAGTAAACCAAACAGGTGGTGCCGTCGGAGGTGACTCGGCGAATCGTTCCCGCGAACCAAGATTCCTTTCCATCTGGATCTCGAAATAAGACCTCGATTTGGTCTCCATTTGCAGGAGGCTTTTCAGGAGGAGGAATGCGTCTCATCGAGGGCGAAGAGGAGGTCGCTGGTCGAGAGGAGGGAGCGGTTGGGCGAGCAAAACTCGACTCGGGCACAGAAGAGCGGCTCGGTTTGGAGGGCTTTTCTCTAATGGTGACATCATCACTTTCCTTCCTCATCTTTTTTGTGGTTTTTTCGGAAGATTCGACGTTATCGAGGGTCCAGACACCGTCTCTCTTGCATCGGTCGAAGTCGGCCACCTTGACGTAGAGGTCGGGGAGGAGGACGATATAAAAGTCCACCGACGGCCACGAATCATTCCAATTCTCATCTCCTGTATCCCAAGCAACGCCGCATTCTGAAGTTTTACGATCGTAATCCAAAATAGTGCCACGTAATGGGATAACATCGGCCGATGCGCTTCCTTGACTCCACACGAGAAGGGTGCAACCGACCTCCACCTCGATCGACAGGTCCGTGTCGGAGCTATTAATCGACAAAGCATTATGGCATTCGTTATTTTTACTATTTATGATGGATTCGAGGCTTTTAATATCGAAAAGGGGATCGGGATTCGAATATTTGATCGCCAAGGCGAACTCCTGGAGGGACGTGACCTCCTCTTTGGAGACCGAGCACAAGGACGCATAGGATGCCCAGGTGGCTTCCAACCTATCAAAATCGACGGAATCGACATTAAATAAAAGTTTGGATTCTCTGAGATGTCGAAGAGCGCTCAAATCGACGGAAGAATGCGATAACTTACGATTCGGCGAGCAAAAGCATTCGAGGCGTGGGGAGTCCTTGAGCAAGTGGTCGAACTCGAAGTAGACAAAGGGCTCGATTTCAAAGCCCTCTCCGAAGAATCGTTTCTCGAGAATATATATTCGAAGATTTCCATGAAAATGAGATCGAAGAAGGCGAAGTAAGGAGAAAAGCTTTCGAATGAGAGTCATTTGGTGCTCGAAGAAGCAAAGGGAGATGAGGAAGTTGTTGCGGCTCTCGTCCGAACTAAAGTCATAATTCAGACCAAATATTACTTCAAATGACAATTTTCCTTATAAATATTAGTTTAAGAGAGGTTATGTATCAAATCTTGTCAATTTAACAATAAAAAAGAGAAGGATCTGGTCAGGGGACTGAGTACCCCTTGAATGCTGCGACCCTCGCATCTTTAACTCGTCTCCGAATCGACGCACGAGTCATCATAAAATTCGATATTGTCTGAGTCTCATTATCGATGTTAAGATGGGAGCTACATTGGGAAGAATAAATTCAAGAAGGGGGGGGGGCGGGA
>JBKDHV010000131.1:0-1537 GCA_046336915.1 Bdellovibrionales bacterium | reverse complement strand
CGCCGGAATTATTTTTTCTGAAACTGGTCAATTTGCTCTCCCAAAACTTAATAGAAACAAGAGTAATTCTCCAATGATTTGATTGAATTAAAATAATAAATTATTATATGTGTCGGGAGATATATTTGGGATTCATAATTTGAGATATCAAAGTGCCAATCGAGCGCGCAATCTCCCTCCGCCGCCGCTGTTCAGGTCAGGGATGTGTCTGTGGTCATACTTTGATCGTTGGGCAGGTTCAACTCCAGAGCTCAACCTGCCACGGAGCCTGTCGGCCTTGGAGTGTGGCGCATTTTTTTGCAGCTATTGCCTCCACGGCACTTTGATTATCTCAACAAGGAAAGCGAGTTGTAACCTTAGAAAAATTTTGGTCTATTTTTCAACCTGAGTTCTATCAGGGGCCGGAAGCTCAGGATCAGAATCGAGATCTCAAATTTGGTGTTTTGGACCCAGGCTGGTTGACGAAAATAGAGATATCTCACGATCCAGAAGGAGTTAGAAGCTCATCTTTGAACGGGAGGTAGATAATATATCATAATTTGTTTAGCTTATGTAATTCGAGCTCAGCGCTCACAGCTGTGTGACTTCTGGTCGCTTGTGCTCATTTTCGTGGAAACAAATTGGTGCGCTTTCAAATTGCTCAGGAGTGAGAAGGCGATCGCCGGTGCAAACATTCAGGTATCCTCCTATGATGCCCTAGAACATTTTTCCTAGTCGGCGGGAGTTAACTCGACCTTTTCTGAAAAATTGATTTTCTATGTGACCATCATTCCCGCGCTTTTGGCCAGGCGCCAGCGCACCAAGAACAATAATCTGTATGGAGTACCATGTAGGTAAGTTGCAGAACTCACAGCGATCTTTTGGAATCTCAAATTATGAGGTCAAACCGAGGCTACCATCAAAAGTTACAACTTGCCAAAGTTTGCTGTTTAGTGTGGGGAAGCCTTGATCAGGCCAACTTCAGAGGCTGATAGCTCAAGACCGAAGAGGAGTCGATGGCAGCCCGGTAAAGCATTTCTGAAGAGCTCTTCAAGAGCTATCTTTTGATGATAAAACCTCGTCAATCCGACATATGGGTGCTCAGCTGTGTGTGGACAAAGTACGCTGATCGGCCAACTTCTTGATAGCAACGCGGGTCTAATCAAGGTATGGCTGAGTGCAGGATGGGTCCACGGGTTACTACATAGGCCATTTATGTATGATATGTGCTTAGAGGTTGATTCGAACTCAATGTGAGTGTGTTGTAGTTGATTGATCTTGTCGTCAATGTCGTGTTGACGAAGTGCTTACATGATTGATGCACAAGCCATAAAAATTAATCGCCAATGACACGAACTTTTTCTTCTAGCTTACTCAATCTCCAGCTCAAATATTGACGGTCTATATCACAACGTATCGCCGGAATTATTTTTTCTGAAACTGGTCAATTTGCTCTCCCAAAACTTAATAGAAACAAGAGTAATTCTCCAATGATTTGATTGAATTAAAATAATAAATTATTATATGTGTCGGGAGATATATTTGGGATTCATAATTT
>JBKDHV010000130.1:0-1102 GCA_046336915.1 Bdellovibrionales bacterium | reverse complement strand
GAGCTGTAGAGTAAAATTACCACCGGGGCGTTCCGCAGAGGGGTCACCCTGGACAATTCTAATACGGGACTGTCTGACTCTGCGCTGAGCAAGGGCTCGCCTGGCCTGGGATTGCTAGGCTTGGGATTGCCGGGCTAGCTGCCGTCGCGTCCTCGTGACGACGAAGGCGGGCATTCTGAGGATGGAGGTGTTGTCGAGGGGCGGAGGCGCTGGAGCAGCCGCCCCGGTGGAAGGTGCCGGTGCTGGGGGGGGAGCGGAGTGATATAGACGGCCTCGTGCTGAGAGCATGTCTTGTGTGGCGTCCGCCAGTGGTTGTAGAAAGCTTTTGATGTCACGCCTTAATTGCCGAAGTTGCTCCTCGGAGTCAAGCGGAGTCTCTAGAACATCGGGAGGGATATAGAGAGAGACAGTTCCAGGAAGAAGGCCGCGCCATAGGTGCTCAGTGTCATCAGGGGACTGAACTACTCGCGCCCAGCATAAATCCGTCAAGGAGTTGAACATGGAGCGCTTCCATTGAGGAGCATCTTTCAAGATTACCCTTAGCGCAGACACTTGATCGTCGAAAGTCTTCTCTCGTATGTCCCGGAATTCTCGGTGGGGGCACCGAAGGCACATGTGAAAGACAGAGTCTTCTTGCCCACATTGTGAGCATTTAGGATCTGTATGATTAGACTTTGCCCTGTTGTAGCCGTTAGTGAATGACTTGTCCCAGGCACGAAGACATTGCTTCTTGCGACCCCGATACGTTAAGGAAGTCCTCACCAAGATGGGGACCACAGCACCCCACTTCGGGGCTTGATTTCTCTTCGATCTGTATCTGTCCCTCATTACACAGTAGTTATTCAGGAGCACGCGTTGACAATGATTATTGATACTGGTAGTAAGTATTCTCCCTGAGCTGCTGTCCTCCCTCCAGTGCCAGGAGCCCTCAGGGATTAGGGCGTCAACCAGCTCCGGAAGTGCGAGCTCAATGGACGTGCAGACAGGGAGACCTGGTCTACTGAGCTCACCAAATTCTGCACCAGCAACAGCATCAGCTGCATAAATGCCCTTGTCTTTGTCTGACCATTGTGCTATGTCCTCCAGGGCTAGTCTCCGCTCT
>JBKDHV010000129.1:0-32917 GCA_046336915.1 Bdellovibrionales bacterium | reverse complement strand
ATTCTGCCCCTTGGGATCGTGGCAAGTGACGACACCAAAGCTTGCGGTTAAGGGGATGCGGACCCCGTTCCAGTGCAGTTCCAGTTTTTCAATACAGGCGCGCATTCTCTCAGCGGCGGTGATGGCACCCTCGCGATCGGTTGTCGGCAGAAGAACGCAAAATTCCTCGCCGCCCAGGCGGCCGACGGTATCTGAGGTGCGAATCGCCGATTGTAAGGCCTTTGCACACATCTTCAGGGCCTCGTCGCCAGCGGAGTGCCCATACCGATCGTTAACCGATTTGAAGTGGTCAATGTCCAGCATGACAAGTGAGAAGGGGGATTGGGTTCGTTCGGAGCGAATCAGCTCGGACCCAATCAGGCTTTCGATACAGCGGCGATTCGCCACTTTTGTTAAAGGATCTTCAATTGTCAGATGCACAATTTTCGAAACAAGCCGCGAAATCACGAGACCCGCTTTCGAAACATTCGCAAGAAGGATCGAGAAGTGCATCGTGATCAGGTAGACCACATTGACAATATCCTGGCTTCGAAGATCGGCCCAATGTTCAACGCCATTGCGAGCTGTTGTATAGGTTCCAGCCGCAAAGAGGATCGTCATGACGGCCAGTGGAGAGATTACAAAGAAGCTGGAAGCTCGCGAGAACTCTTGGCGCATATAAACATAACCCGAAAAGGCTGCGCCTCCCAGATGCAGGGCCCACATTCCCGAGGTGACCGTGGTCGCGATATGCCAACCGTGGGGGATCTCCTGGTAAAGGAGATTCACCGCTGACGCGATGAGAATCAAAGGAAGTTGAAGGGTGTCGATTTTGGGTTGTCGGGTAAAGATCAAAAAGCCTCGCCAGAGACTGGCCATTCCCAGAATCGAGAAGACGTTACAAATAGCATAGGTCAAATAATCCGGTCCAATCCCGCGCCAGCTATACAGAGAGACCGAGCACACCACCATCATGTTCACAATGGCCCAGTAGAACATCGCGTGGCGCTCTTCAGGTAAGTTGAAGGCTGCGATCAACCAGCCTATACTGATGAGGCCGCACATGATCAAAAGCACGACAAGTATCGTATAACCATCCATCACCGGAACTATCGGAAGTTTAGTGGGGATCCTAAAGGTCAGTCGGTCGGTCATTTTGAGGAGTCTTGATTTAAGACACCACTCTTACTGGCGGGTGGCACCACGGGGTTTACGATGAGCGCGGATTTGAGGTTCGTTTCGTGTTTCTTCTCGAGCCTTGCGTTCGCGGGCCTTTTGTTTTTCGAGCGCCATCTGTTCTCGATAAGCAATCAAAGCCTCAAGTTTTAGCAATCGACCGCGAGCAACATCGCAGGTTTTCCGAACATCCTCGCGAAGAGCTTCGGCATTCGGTCGCGGGGCCCCTAAGCGCTCGGAGAAAAAGGGGTTGTTCTGGATCTGCACGTGATCGCAAAGATTCTCAAAGTCTTTCCGGAAAGTTTCGTAAGCCCCATCATTCAAGCGAATCATCTGAATCGCGCTTCGGAGAGCTTTCGAGCGACCGTTTCGGGTACATTTTAACGCCGCATCGGGAGCATTCGGGTCGCAGCGGGCCTCGCGAGCGCAGCGCAGACTGGCATCTTGGCTCTTATCCACACACAGGGCCGAGGCTCGCTCTGGGCAATCGGCGAAGCTCTCGCAATCTTCAGGCAGTCGGACTCCAAACAGCAAGGGATTGCACAGAGCTGTGCCCTCACATCTCATTCGACTGCGATCCACCCCTTCAATATGAAAATCTTGGGGCCAAGTGCTCGGGCTGGTGCAGGGATCCTTCTTGATAACCCAACCGGCATACATGCAGTGGTAGAACGGGCGGGGAGCCGGTGGCACAAACTCGGCCTTCGAGGCCGGAATGACCGGAGGTTCGGAAATTTTTTGCCTCTGTGATTCAAAGTAGTCACGCTGGGCCTGCTGGGCTCGCTTGTGCTCGCGGCAACGAAGAATGTCTGCTTGGATTTTTTCCTCTTCGCTTTTGCCAGGGAACATCGCCTTCACAGCGGCGTCGAGGGGTCTTTGCAGTCGATCTCGCAGACCGGGATCTTTTGCTTGCGGGCGGGGGCGTCGGAAGTAGGCTTCGCATTCGTCTGGGGCTTCGCTCGCCAGACCCCGTTCAGCCTTTTTTTCTGTCGCAGCAATCCCCTGAGATTTCACCGCCATTTCCGCGATGATGGTTTGCACGCCTTCCAGGTATTCGTATTGGCTGTCTTCGCTAAGCTTCTCGAATTCTGAGTAAGGAAGAATTCGGCCCCAGCTTGGACTGACGACAGACAAAACGACGAGCGTCATGAAAAGATACGACTTCATAGGGATCCTATCGGCGAGTCGAGGTCTCAGTTCGACCTGCTAGAAGTCTAGAACTTCAGGGCCAGAGGGACGTGGGTGTCTCAGAATGACTCAGCTCAATATCGAGTTCGAGCCGCGGGGTTTGATTGACAAGATCGAGGGGGCTTGAGACGGAAAAGGAAGGAGGCCCCATGATCCGATTTCTAAAAACTCTTGCTCTGATGACAACCTTACTCATGACCCAGGTGGGGACGGCCCAGGAGTCGGCGTGGTCGCAGCTTCTGACCGTGATTCAGACTCAAGGCGAATACGTGCCAACGGATTTCGGTGACTATCGCATCCTTTCCGATGTGCAACCCAACGATCGAGCTCAGGAGCGCCTAGCCAGCTACATCAGTGGTGTTGGATCGCAAGACACAGAGAACAGTTTTTATATTCATCATGTGGAAGTGGTGTGGGAAGATTGGAAATTCCGAAGCGGGGGCGGATTTGTCGTCGATCAATGGCTTTTGGCTGCGACTGTCGAGGGTCAACTCTATCGAACGATGCGCTCGCGACTGCAGTTCGGGGCGGATGGCCGCTACCTTGGTTCTGAGTCCGTTCCTACAACCGAAGCGGATTACCAAGGGAAGTGGGCCGCGATCCTCGCGTCGTGGTACCTGCGCTACGGGCTTCAAGAGCCTGTCACCCAGCCCGCTTCTCTTTCATGCGCCCTAGATTGTCACTCTGACTAAATCTCTACAGGAGAAATCGTGCCCGGGTTGGAGTATGATCTCGGGATGCGTGGCTTTGTCCTTTTCTTGATTCTGGGTCTTTCTTCTTTGTCTTCGGCGATTCGCAACGGAGAGCCCCTGCTTGATCAGGCCCGGCCTGTGGTTGTGCGACTCTACTCTGTTCACAAAGACGAAAGCTTTTCTCTGGGCACTCTTCGCTCAGTTTACGTCAACTGGTGTTCCGCCGTTGCGATTTCCGATCAGGTGCTGCTGACAGCGGGGCACTGTCTGTTCCCTGAAAATAGTGATGTGCGACTCCAGCCCTATGCGGTTCAGTATCAATCCGATGGAAAACCTCGAACGGTGAAGGCTCTTGATTTCTGGACCTCTTATCGACGGGAATCCTCTGCCTTTCCCTACGACCCCGAGACCGCCTACCATCCTGATTATGTGAAGGGATGTCGTCCCGGCCCCGTGCCTCTTGTCAACTCTCCTGAACCGGATGTGGCCCTCGTGCAGTTTCCGCCGGGAACTTTCCAAGCCTGGTGGCCCGTGGATCTTGAGAGTTCCGTTCAGATCGGTGAGGCTATCGAGTACTTTGGTTTTGGTTTCACGAAAGATTCTTTCACTGTGACTCCGATGGGGCCTGACGTTGAGAATGGAGCCCTTCGACGGGCGACCAATCAGGTTGTCCGAGAAAGCCCTCAGCGAATTGCTTTCTGGAATCCCCCCGAGTCCTCGTGGGCCGATTCGGGAGATTCCGGTGGCCCGATCTTGCGAAAGGGTCGCGTGGTCGCCATCATGGCGACCCGTCATGAAAAATGCGAGACCCAGTTTGGCGAAGACTACAAGATCATGAACACGGCCACCCGAGTTCGCGAGTTTTGGCTGAAGCTCCCCGAAGACATTCGTCACAGGTTCCAGTCTCTCGCACCGTCACTCCGGTAACGCTTGCGGTCGGCTTTTTAGGTAAAAGAAGAGTCCCACGTCCAAGATTTTAGGTTTACAAGGTCTGAAGGAATTGGATCAAATCCCGACGATCTTCCGCTGAGATCAAGTTCTGTCGGCCATCCATGAAAATTTCCTGATCATGGCCCGTATTGCGAAGGCCTTCGCGTCGTGTGTCGAAGCGTGCTGCCGACGTCTTCCAAACGGCAGGTGTTCGTCGTCCTTGAGGATAACCGTTGCAGTCAAAATCAAAATCGCGTTGGCGATCCAGGGCCTCGCCCGCGTAGTAAAAGACGGGTCGTTCCTCTGCCGGTGTCAGCAGGGCGCAAAGACTTGGAATCGAGTTATTGTGCAAGTACGGCCAGCGCGCCCAAATTCCCACAAGTGGGGGCGGCACGTAGCCTTTCTGAGCCCGAATGCGCACGCCGATTCTTTTTGAAATCTCAAGATTGTTCAACTTCTCAAGACTCTTCATTGTCTGATAACGATTCGGATCGGTGCCCACATCGACCACACGAGTTTGATGTGGGTATTGAACGCGGATCGTTTGAATTTGCTCTCGCCACGAAAGTTGCGAGGCTTCAGGCAAGCTCCAGGCCTTCAAGTAGGTCCCGTGACATCGCGAGCAGAGATCTTTGTACAGAGCCTCTCCTCGAAGGGCGCGCTCTTTCACGATCCAAGTCTCTGGAAAGTACTTTTCAATTCGGGGGGCTTCCGTTGCAAAGACCGCCGTCGTGAGCTCTGCGATGACACGGGAATTTTGATCGAGCCACGCGCTCAACTTTCGAAGATCCGTTCCGCGTCCGATCTCGTTCCAAAGAAGATTTGTATGGATGGGATTCCCCGAAACCACCGAACCATCGGATAGCCAACGATTTTTATACTTCAGATTCCACCACGAGGCGGGCTTCGAGTCCCCCGGCTGGTGATCCAAAGGATCGGCGCGCGGTGTTCGTTGAAAAATTGGGCTTGGCTCTGCCCACGGAGTGGGAGATCGTTTGTTCAAGGACAGGGCCACTTGCGCGAGCGAGGTATCCAGTCCTAGCTGCAGGGGCATTTTGAGTCCCACCGAATTCAAACTGTTAAGAGCCTCGTTCACGAGTTCAGTTTCCGCTCGAGTCGCACCGGTGAAGATGCGAAACCATCCAGGTCGGTACAGATGAGATGCCTTTTGGCCCCGAATAAAGAAGTGATTGGCGCGGGGAAAACGATTGCTCATTCCGAGGACGCGATCCCCGAAAAGATTTCCGGCATGGCAACCTGCACAGCTGATGGTGAAAGCCGAAACCCCCTTTTTTTCCAGTCGCGAGTAGCCCATGCGGTAATCGGGCCGCTGGCCCTCGGGAAAAGGAATCTCGCGCGAGGCTTGGGCGGGATAGTCATGCAGTCCGAGCCAACGGAAAAGATCCTGATAAGTCTCCAGTCGGGCCAAGCCCTTGAAGATTTGATTTAAGACGTGGCGAAGCGGGTTCTCAGTATTTTTTTCGAACATCTGTTGCAAGGGACGCTCGGGAAGAAGCAGTCCCGTCACTTCAACCGGGTAAACAAGAGTGTGGAGCGCACCCGCGTGACGAAACTCCTCTTGAAGTTCGGGCGAGAGGCCGTAGGGATTGGCTCGCCCCCCCCGGGCGGAGTCGAGTGACCCTCCGACCAATCGGGAAGGTTGGCAAAAAGCATTGGACTGTGATCAAGACTCCAAGGAGTCCCCGGCAGAAGCCCCAACTCATGCCGAAAGTCTTTCACCACCTTTGTTGTTTGGCAATCACAACCCAGCGCAGCGAAAAACCGAAATCGGTTTAATGGGCGGTTTTAGAGCCCTTTTGTCGACGGGAACCCGCCGAGCCGACAAAGCCGCCAATGCGGATTTGGGCGGTCGTACGATTCATGCGAGCTGCGGGCGTAGAGTTCTGCAGGGCCGAGGCTTGCGTTTGGGGCGAGGAACTGTTGAGAAACAGCAACAGAGAAATGTCTCATCTCGAGACACTGAGAATTTTTTTTGAGACTTATATAACCTATGCCGATAAGAAAGTATGGAGCAAAAGCTCGAAACTCCTACGAAAAAACCAGATGCTAACTCGGCCCAAAGTGAACGTCGAGGGCTCGGCGGCTTTCTTGAGAATACGCTCCGAAACTTTCAAATTCTCAGTCATTTAATTTTGGTCGCCCCCTTGTACGGTTTGGGAGCGGCCTGTGTCGGAGCCGCTCTTGTTCCGGGAATTATGCTCTATCGCTACATTGATGTGGCCACTCAGGATTGGTCTTCACTGCCTCGGACTTGGGCTTTAGGAACATCGGTGGGTGCCGCTTACTTTTTGTATGGCTTTTCTCTGCTTGTTTTGGTCCCTCTCTTGAATTCGCTTGCCTGCGGTTTCAAGGGGCTGCCCGCGTGGCGGGGCGCGTACTACTCGCTGCCCGCGATTCGTTGGTACATTCACAACGGTTTGACCTATCTTGTGCGCTACACCTTTATGGAGTTCATCACGCCGACACCCTTCAATCTGTTTTTCTATCGCAGGATGGGAATGAAAATTGGCGAAGGAACCATTATCAATTCCAGCGCGATTTCAGATCCTTCCCTGATCGAACTGGGTCGAAAAGTTACGGTCGGGGGTTCGGTCACAATCGTCGGCCACTATGGTCAGGGCGGCTATCTTGTTCTTGCGCCGGTCAAGGTGGGCGACAAAGCCACCTTGGGGCTGCGCTGTGTGATCATGGGCGGAGCCGAGATTGGGGCTGAAGCGAAAATCCTTCCGGGCTCGGTGGTGCTTCCCAAAACGGTCGTTCCTCCAGGCGAAATTTGGGGAGGAGTGCCAGCTCGAAAAATCGAGTACTCCGAGCTGAAGTCAGAAACTCGCAAAGCGAGTTAAATCGAATCCGAATCCAACAATAAAAATCCTGGCTTACGAATTGAGCGATCCAAAGCAAAGGCGCAGTTGATCAATCCTACATGGCTGTAGGATTGCGGAAAGTTTCCCCATTGGCTGTTCGACTCGACATCAAAATCTTCTGACATCAATCCTAAGTGGTTTTGAGTTTTCAGAAGAGTCTTCAAATGATTGCGGGCCTCTTCCGTGAAATCCAAATGCAAAAGGGCTTCGACAAACCAAAAACTGCAGATCGTGAAGGCCGAGCGCTGCTGACCAAAATCATCATCATGGGCGTAGCGCAGAAAAAAGCCGGGAGTGAGCTCCAGCTCTTTTTGAATTCCGCGAAGGTGCGCGATGGCTTTTTCTCTAGGTTTGTCGTCGAAATAGCCCAGAGTGATCATTTGCAACAGACTCGCGTCTGTGTGGTCCGAGCCCGCATATTGAGTGTAAACTTGTTTTTCCGGATTCCAGCACTGTTCCAAAAGCGCGGTCGCCTCTTGAACGCTTTGTCGGGCCTCTTGCTCAAGCGAAAAGTCCTCTAAATGCCGAGCGATCTTGTAGCAGGCGGAACTTCCAGCCCACTGAAACAAGAGAGAATAGGCGTGCAAAGATTTTCGCCCTCGAAATTCCCATATCCCGTTATCAGGATCCTTCATCGTCTTTCGAATGTAGCTCAAGAGAGTTTTAACAAGTTTTGAAGACTGTCCCTTGTTGTAATCAAGAATCCGAGCATCGGTGTACAAATTGTAGAGAGCGAGGACCACTTGCCCGTAGGCATCGTGTTGGGTTTGTGAAACCGCCGCATTTCCGACGCGAACAGGAGTGTTTTGAAAATAGCCTTGGAGGGGCAGCTCAAATTCCGGCATCTCCAGTTTTCCGTCGATGCAGTAAACGGGCTGCAGAGAGGGCCTTGCCCCGATATTCAGATTCTCGATGAAGAGGGCGAAACGCTCGCCCTCTTCAAAGTGTCCCAACGAGTAGAAGGCGGCGATCGTGTAGTACGTGTCGCGAAGCCAGCAGTAGCGATAGTCCCAATTGCGACCTTCCCCCGGGATCTCAGGTAAACTTGTCGTGAAGCTTGCGACCACGGCTCCGGTGTCCTCGTACTGATGAAGTTTTAAAGCGAGGGCCGAGCGAATGACTTCCTTTTGAAAGACCTGAGGAAGCGCGCACTTGCGAACCCAGTTCTGCCAGTACTTCTCGGTTCTTGTAAAAAAAAGATCAAAGGTTGTCTTCAAAGGCGCTTCCAAGGGAATGCCCCATGACAGAACAAGATAAAGATCTTCGGTCAGAGCAAACTCGCTCTTTTGCTGGATCATCGTTAAAGAGGCATTGGTCGTCAGGCGAACCTGAGACTCGAGACCTGCATAACGAAGGTGATTACTTCCCATTTGAGTCTCGGGGACAAGTTTACCATACTCGCCGACGGGAGAACACACGATTCGAATTCGAGGATGTCCTGAAATTCTTCGAACTTTGCGCATCAGCATCAGCGGTTTGTGATAGCGCTCGTACTCTTGGAAACGCGGCGCAAAGTCGATGACTTCAAATTCACCGTCGGATGCGGTGAAGAGCGTGACCAAGATATTCGTGTTATCGAGGTAATATTGGTGACTTGTGTAGTTGTCATGTGCGGGCTTGATTGAGAATTCCCCACCTTTTTTCTTGTCCAATAAAGAACCAAAGATAAAACTGGAGTCAAATCGAGGCCAACACATCCACGAAACGTTGGCATCACAGTCGACAAGGGCCGAGTAGCTGCAATTGCCGATGAGTCCCATTCGATAGCGATGAGATTTAGATGTATTGGATTCAAGATTTTGTGTCGACATATTAAAAAATAGAATAGAGGAGTCGGGCTACTTTGACAAAATCAAAACGCATTTTTGTTTCGAACCGTTTGCCTTTTTCTTTAAATGCCAAAACGCAGGAACTTGTTCGAGGAAGTGGGGGACTCGTTTCGGCGCTGATGGGCGTCTCGCTGGATGCGCCCTTTTCCTGGTTTGGTTTCGAGACGGATCTTTCAAGTGTGGACGAGCTGAAAAGAAAAGCCCGTCTCGCAAAGCCGAATATGGAACTGTTTCCGGTGACTCTGGATAAAAAACTCTATGACAGTTACTACGATAATTTTTCAAATGATGTGCTTTGGCCGCTCTTCCATTATGAAAGTCAAAACACAGTTTTCAATCGAGAGCATTGGAACTCCTACGTTCGTGCCAATCAACTGATGGCTGAAGCCATCCTTCAAGTGGCCAAGCCCGATGATGTGGTGTGGGTCCATGATTTTCACTTCTTGCTTCTGCCCAAAATGTTGAAGGATCGCCACCCCACTCTGAAGGTTGGTTTCTTTCTTCATATTCCCTTTCCGAGCTTCGAGATTTTTCGCCAGCTCCCGGTTCGCGAGGAAATTCTGACAGCCATGAGTCAGTGTGACCTGATTGGGTTTCACGAGCACTCTTACGTCCGGCACTTCAGTGTCTGTTTGAAGGCCCTGATGGGGACAGACTCCAGTTTTTTTAAAGCTGAAATTGGTTCCCATACTTTACGATTTGGCGTCTATCCCATCAGTATCGACGTGGAATCCTTACGACAGCGGGCCGAGCAAAAAGACGTTCTCGATCAAACTCAAAAGTATCGTGAGCTGATCAAATCCCCCTTTTTGCTTTTGGGAGTGGATCGGCTGGATTACACCAAGGGGCTGGAGCTCAAGCTGAAAGGCTTTCGGCGAGCTTTGCAAAAGTATCCTCAACTTCAAGGTCAAGTTTCTTTGCTCCAGGTGGCGGTTCCCACGCGGATTTCGGCGCCGTCCTACATTCGACTGAAACGTGAGTTTGATCGCCTGATTGGCACGATCAATGGGGAATTTGGGCAACCGGGTTATACGCCGGTGCAATATATTTTTAACTCGGTGAGCGAGAAGCAGCTTCTCGCTCTTTATCGACGGGCGAACGGAATTTTGATTACAAGCAAGCGCGACGGGATGAATCTTGTCGCCATGGAATTTGCAATTTCACAGTCCCTTCAAGATGGCGGTGTGCTGATCTTGAGTGAGTTTGCCGGGGTGGCCTCTTTGCTGGGGCAGGCTCTTATCATCAATCCCTGGGATGAAGACGCGATCGCCGATGCGATTTTTCAGGCGACTCAGATGCCACTGGAAGAACGGCAAGAGCGGCTTGAGGGACTTCAGCAAATTCTTTCTCGGTACTCCGCAACTCAATGGGCCCGATCCTTCTTAACCGATCTTGAACAGTCCAACGTGGAAGAGGAAGCTCTTCCTTTGATTCGGCTGGGGGCTCCGCCTTTACGCTGGCCGAAATCCTTGACTCGAAGAGTTCAGCAGGCGCGGAAGATTCGCTTGCTGATGGACTACGACGGGACCTTGGTGAAAATTGCTCGTAAACCCGAACAGGCCCTTCTTCCTTCGAATATGGGACTTTTGCTTCAAGAGCTCAGCGAGAATATCGAAATCTTTATCGTTAGCGGTCGGTCGAAGAATTTTCTCGATCAACAATTTCCGAACTCACAGTTCTCCTTGGCCGCCGAGCACGGGGCCTTTTCCAAAGCGCCCGGAGAAGAGTGGCGAAGTCGTCTGACCTCGGATCTTCAATCGTGGTATTCCGACGTCGAGCGGGTCATGCGGGCCTATGCGGAAAAGGTACCCCTGTCGTTTGTTGAAAGAAAAGAGGCCTCGTTGACGTGGCATTTTCGACAGTCTCCGCCGGACTTTGCCGGCTTTCAGGCGAAAAAATTAGATGACGAGCTTCAAGCAGGGCTTGCGAACCACCCGGTCACGATCCTTATTGGAAATAAGATTGTCGAGGCCAAAGCCACCGAGTGCAACAAGGGAATCTTTGTTCGCTCTCTCATGCAGACAGAGGAAGAGCCTTCTTTGTATATCTGTATGGGGGACGATCGCACCGATGAGGATATGTTTCGGGCCCTCGGGCAAGAGGGGGTTTCGATCAAAATCGGGACCGAGGACACAGCCGCCCACTATCAGATTCGACGCCAAGAAGAAGTCATGTTTTTCCTTCGAGAACTCCTTCAGGTTATACAAGGCCGCCCCGCGCTGAACACGCCGGGTGCGCCCACATAAACATTCCCATGTTTGATACGAAAAAGGCGCGCGGGACGGCGGCCGTTTTTTCGAAAGCGCCCTCAATCAAAGAAAATTCGGACTCTCTTTTCGTCCAAAAAAGGCGCCAAGAAATCGCATTCCCTCCGCCTTTGGTCTAGCCTTGCGGGGGGGGGCTCTAGGTCCCACAAATTCCAAGTGATAGGCTTTGAAAATAAGGAACCGAATTTTCAATTTCTTCGGTCAAAGCTTGAAGATGGTTAAAAGTTCAAGGCGGAGCTTTCTCCTCGGTTGTATTTTGAGCGTGTGTCTGACTCTGAGCGCCTGTGCTCCGACCTCGTCGGAGCGTCTTCCGGATGACGAGTCTCGTGAGCCCATCGGTCAGGCGCCCACGCAGCCCCCTTCGGATATGCCGCCCTTGCCACCGC
Source organism: Bdellovibrionales bacterium (assembly GCA_046336915.1). Taxonomy (GTDB): domain Bacteria; phylum Bdellovibrionota; class Bdellovibrionia; order Bdellovibrionales; family Bdellovibrionaceae. The sequence continues at coordinate 21,585 of JBKDHV010000129.1, read as the reverse complement.
CGCCGCCCCCCAGTCGACCCCCTCAGACAGAGGATCAGGCGATCCTGGCGCAGTATGCTCATCTGGATCCTCAGCGAGTCGTTCCAACCCTGGCTTTGCAGCAAGCGGTGCTCTATTTTCATCGCACTAAGTCCTCGTTCCCCAATCAGCGCGTGATCTCGATTCTCGATTTTCACCAGTCTTCAACGGAAAAACGCTTCCACATTGTCAATCTTTCCTCAGGAGCCGTTTGGAGTTTGCACGTGTCCCATGGGCGGGGCTCGGATCGCGACCATGACGGGTTTGCGGAAAGTTTCAGCAATGTGATGGGTTCCAATGCGACCTCGCTTGGATATTATCGAACGGCTGAAACCTACATGGGAGAAAACGGCTATTCACTTCGTCTGGATGGGCTCTCGCCCACGAATAGCCAAGCGCGCGTGCGGGCCATCGTCATCCACGGAGCCGACTACGTTCAGGATCGTCCTGTCATCCAAGGGCGCAGCTGGGGTTGTCCGGCCATTTCTTATCCCAACCATCGCACCCTGATCGACCTTGTGAAGGGTGGAAGTCTGATTTCCGCGATTGGTGGGTCGTCCCAGAGCTCTCTGCGCTAGTGGGTCTTCGTTGCGCCTGCTCGAGTCTTCCCCGTTGGAACCTGCGTGACAACTTCTCGAATTCATGCCAGGCTATCCGATGCTCTTTGAGGAAGGCTTCCGCATTTGACTTATGATTTCGAGACACTTCGCTTTGATTCCGTGAGTTTAGTCTTTGAAGATGAACCCTTACTTCAAGGGCCGGCTCTTGAGGACATTCTCTCGGGAGGACCTGTGGGTCGCTGGGCTCCGGAACTGACCGCGGAAGACGAGCGGCTTTCAGCCCGGCTTTGGAATCTGCCCGAAGTCTATCGGCGCAAGACGAAGGCCTTTACGCAGACCGCGCACGAAGAAGCCGAACGCCTTTCACGTGTGGTGGACTCGGTGGTGTACAACTTTTCCAACGGCCTTCAAGTTCGAGCCTCTGAGATTCTTCGTCACCCCCTGCATCGGAAAGTGCCGCTGACCCTGTTGCCGGACGGAACGGCAACGCCTGGAGTTTTTTCGCGTTGGCCGCTTCTGGATTGGGACCGACGGGAAGAGGCTCGGCAGGCCCTTCTTGAAATTGAGACTCTTCAACAGGCTTTGCTCGAACAAATCGCCAAGGCTTTGAATTCCGGAGAGTTGACCGTTTATTTGCAGACATCTCGGAATTTCCAAAAATCCCTCCAAGTTCGAAGTCTGGAATTCGACGCAGCTCAAGAGCTTGAGTGGCGAGTGTCTCTGACCGAAAAACCGAGCCTTGGAGCCGAGATTCGCTTGGAACGTTTCCAGGGGAAGAAGATCTTCGCCTTCGACTCCTTTGTTGTTCAACCGGACAACGGGGCCTTGATTGTGCATCCGTGGCGCCAAGAGATCCGTCTCATCGAATCCGCTTTGCGTGAGGTCTCGAATGAGAGTGGGCTTGAAGGACCCGGCCCCTTGGTGCGGGTGAAGGGTGAACTTGCGTTGAAAGCGATTCTTCGTCATTTGCGCACGCGCCGACTGGCTGTGAAGATCGAAGGGAAAAGCCAAACCCTGGGTGCCGAAAAAAGTCAGACGGAAATTCATGTCGATGAGGTTGGAAATTTCACCCTGGTCCACGCCACTCCGATTCTGAAACGAGCCGGGTGGACCTCGAAGACCGCGCTCTTTCTTCAAACACTCTCGCGAGGCTTGCCTTTTCTTCTGGGCGCGGATGCAAAAGAGTTAGCGTCACGACTGGGGTCTCGACGCGACTGGGATATGCGCCTGCTCAAGCACTTGGGCCTTCTTCAGTACCTCATGATGGAAACATTAGCCGTGCACTTTGAGGGCACGCTTGTCGAGGGGACACCTCTCAAGAAAGAGGAACTCTTTTCGACTCTTCAGCCGCGACTGCGTGATCTTTTGATTGCGGGAGCTGGCTCGTCCTTTGTCAAAAATGTTCCTCTTGCGGAACTCTGCTCTCGATCTGTTTTGGCCGGTCTTGAGAGTTTTATTGCGATGATTCAAAAAGCTCTCGAATCTTCGGAGGCTTTTTATTCTGAACAGGGCGAAGTCATCGTCGAGGGACTGGTCGAGCGCGAATTCCGCTTGGTCTATCACATGCTCCGTGCCTACGCTCTGCAGACAGCCGGGGAGGGCTTTCGTCGCTCGCGCAGCTCATGGCTTTCAAAAATTTCGAATTATGATTCGCAACCCGAAGATCTCGAGCTGAAAGAGACTCGCTTCCGTTCGCCGCTGGGACAGGACTTTAAATCTGCGCTCGAGAATCTGCAGCCGCTGTTACCTTGGGGTTTTCGGCTGTTCTTAAAAGGGCAACCTCTTCAAGAACTTCAAGAAGACGAATTCCACATTGATTTTGTATTGAAGACAGATGTGCGACCGCAGGATCTAAACTGGTTTGAGCTCAATCCGCAGTTCTTTTTGCGAGGCGAGCCCGTTTCGCCCGATCGAATTTTGGAATTAGGCGCGGGGGGACTGATCGAATACGGAAACCAGCTCTATCTGGTTCCGCAGAAACAACTTCCCTCGCTGCGGCGCTTGGAGCGCTTCTGGCAAAAGCTTCAGCGAAGTCAGCCCAAATCCGAGCGTCGAGCGAAATCGGATCGGGTTTACAAACTCCCCCGACATCAGACGCTTGAGCTTTTGGCCCTTCGGGCTTCGGGTGTTGGAATCCGGGGCGATGAAGAGTGGAAAAAGCTCTGCGATTTTTACGATCATCTAGGTCAGGCCCGAGACGGATTCTCGCCGCCCCGTTCGACACGGGCACAGCTCAAGCCGTATCAACTGATCGGAGCGCAGTGGCTGCTCGATCTCTACCGCTTACGATTAGGTGCCTTGCTAGCGGATGACATGGGTCTTGGAAAAACGTTGCAAACTCAAGCCTTCTTGGACGCCCTCCGTACGGAAGGTGAAATGGGCAAGGTCCTGATCGTGGTGCCGTCCTCCTTGGTTTACAACTGGCAGGCCGAGATTCAGAAGTTTACTCCCGATATCAAAGTTCACGTGTTAAGTCCGCGAGAACTCCATCGAATGGGTCAGCGCCTGGAGGGACAGGATTCCTTCGTGGTGCTTGCGACCTATGGTCTTTTGACCGAGCACGAGCAGTTCCTCACCCAGTATCGCTGGAATGTCCTGGTGTTTGATGAGGCTCAAAACTTAAAAAATCTTTCGGCCAAGCGAACCAGTGCCGCACGGGCCCTGAAGGCCAACTTCAAGGTGGCCCTGACTGGCACACCCATGGAGAATCATTACGGCGAGTTCTACTCTCTGGTGGACCTACTTGTGCCCGGGAGTCTTGGAGAGATTGAAGACTTTCGTCGCCAGTTCGTGAACACCGATCTGATCACTCGCGACGAGATGAATGAACTTCGACTGAAGATGCGTCCTCTGCTTTTACGACGCTCGAAGAAAGAAATTCTCGATCAGCTTCCCTCAAAGCAAGAAACCAAAGTTAGTCTGGACTTCGAAGAGACGCAAAAAGAGATCTATCGCGACATTGCGCTGTCGTACAATCAACGCGTGCAAGAGGCGATGACGGCCGAAGGGGATGCCAGCGTTCAGTTGCAAATGTTGACAGCTCTTTTGCGTTTACGTCAGGCCTGCTCGGATCCCGCCGCACTACCGAATGTGAAGTACAACAAAGTTCCGCCGAAGCTGGAAACTCTACGAGAGTCCCTGTCTGAAATTGTCGAGTCCGGTGAAAGTGCGCTGGTCTTCACGCAGTTCTTGCAAACACTGCATCACACGGTGGAGCTGCTCACCCGCGAGGGTCTTTCGGTTTTCTGTCTGCACGGGGGACTCTCGTCGACTCAGCGACAAAAGGTGCTCGAAGAGTTTCATCAAGCTCCCGGGGGAGCCGTGCTCGTCATGACTCTGAAGACAGGGGGCGTGGGCCTGAATTTAACAAAGGCGAGTTATGTCTTTCATCTTGAGCCCTGGTGGAACCCCTCGGTTGAAAATCAAGCTACAGACCGAGTCCACAGGCTGGGTCAAAAACGAGCCGTTCAAGTGTTCCGCTACATCATGCACGAATCTCTTGAAGAAAAGATCGAGCTTCTCAAGGCTCACAAGGATCTGAAGTTTCAAAGTCTGCTCGCCGAAGTGGAAAACGACTCGGAACTTCGCTCAGGCTCAAATGCGCTCACCAAGCAGGACTTTGATTTTTTATTGGGCCTGAAATCATAGCGCAGGGTTTTTGTCGCGGCCCACATCCCGAGACTTCCAGTAGCGCTTGAGCTCTTCATACACATTGTAGACGATCGGGCAGACGCGGGTGTTGTTCAAAATGTACCAACCGCGGCCGGCCATATGTTCTTTTTCCAAGTGGGGATAGCTTCGGCAGGTGCCGGGGCGATGTTCGTAGACCGAGCACTTGGAATTCTTCAGAAACGGGCAGGGTCGTTGTTGAAAGACCCAATCGCCCTCGTGATCTCGCTTCAAATATTTCCGGCGAAACATGTAGGGATCCATCTCAAGCCCACGAGCCAGTCGCTTCAGATCTTCAGAAGTCGGAACAATCGTCAAGGCTCGGCAGCAGTTTCCGCACTGAGTGCAGTCAATCGCGGCCGCAACTTCGCGACCGATTTTATCGACGACGTCGGCGACATCCTGAGGAGGCTGTTGACGAAGCCAGTTTCGAAAGTGGAGATTCTCTTCCCATTTTTGGTCCGCAAGTTTTTCGACCTCAGCGGGAGACGAGATGAAGTCCATGGAACCTCCTATCTTTAAGAATAGTGTAAAAAGTCAGTTCTTGAGTAGGGCGTGGTCCAGTCAAATAAGGGTGCACCCCATGTGGTGCGGACGAAGGTCGAGAAAAACGTTTGCGAATCCAAGGTTTGAGGGAGCAGAATCGAGCTACGAGGTGCTTGATGCCGCGAGGACCGGTTCCATCTTCAGAGCGCGAGGGGGCGGAAATTCGACGACGTCTTCAGCGTCTGTCGTCTCTTCTTGATTCCCAGTTTCAGTTGCCCAACGGCTGGAAGTTCGGTTGGGACGGGCTGCTCGGGTTGATCCCGGGGCTGGGAGATCTTCTGACCAATGCGCTTTCCTTTTACATTTTGTATCAGGCGGCCCGAGTGGGGTCGCCGCCAACACTCCTCATTCGAATGGCCTTGAATTTGTTGATTGATAATGCGGTCGATGCGGTTCCCCTCGTCGGAAATATCTTCGACTTTATCTGGAAAGCAAATCACAAAAACGTTCAGCTTCTGGAAGACTATTTCCAAAAGCCCCATGAAATCAAACGCCAATCCCAGTGGGTTGTGGCCGGCACTCTGCTTTTCACCTTCGGGCTTGTGGTCCTTTGTTTAGCGCTCAGTTATGCGCTGGCAATTTGGTTGTGGGGTCTGCTGCGGCCACTTTTCTAGTTTTCCTTCCGAGGTCTAGGTCGACAGGCTTATTGTCGGCCGGTTTTTTCTTGGCGAAGGCCTGACCTCTCAAGTAACCTGAATTCATGGTTCGAAAACCTGCAGTCACGAAGAAAAAGGTGAAGCGTCGAAATATTCGTTTTTCTCCTGATCAAGGGGATCTGGCTTGGATTCTGACTGATCACAAAGGGAAGTTCCGAGATGTTCCTCTTCCCGCGCTCTTATTAGATGAATCCTACAGTGGCTGTTCAATCGTCATCGCGAAGAACTCTCAATTCTCCGAAAACTCTGAAATCCATGTGAAAGTTGGCAGCCTGGATCCACTGAAGGCCTCGATCCGCTGGATCAAGGAATTTGAGGGTCGCGTTCTCATTTTGGGTTTGTCGTACATCGACTCTTAAACCGTTCCGGGGCAAACTTCCTCAAGGCCCCCTGAAGAAGCCAGGATCGCCTCAAAAGAAAAATCTAAAGGCTGTTGACGCGGCTTCCTCTGGCACTCAGGTTGCTGCCTTTTTCTACATTCAGCAAGGAGTGTTGTTATGGGAATTATTGGAACAATCGTAATCGGTTTAGTGGTCGGATTGTTAGCGCGGTTCTTTATGCCCGGTCGAGACCCCATGGGCTCTATTTTGACAGCGGTTCTGGGAATCGTAGGTGCGGCTCTTGGCGGTTGGGTGGGCTACGCGATGGGTCTATATCGAGAAGGTGAGCCTGCGGGTTTCATCATGTCCGTGATAGGGGCCATGATCGTGCTGTTCCTCTATCGACTGATCGCACCTCGCAATCGTGCGACACCAAGAATCTAATTCGACCCAAATGGAGTCGGTTTTGATATTTTGATTTGCCTCGGGGGTGAAGGCCGTTAACGAATGGCCTCACCCACTCCATATTTTACCGGAGCTTCAGCGTAAACCGCTTGGGCTTCCGACATCCACTCATTCAAATTTCCTCGACGGCGCGTGTCCGACGGGTGAGTCGAAATAAACTCCGGCACCTGCTGGCCGCCTTTTGCCGCCGACATGCGTTCCCACAGTCGAATGGACTCAACCGGATCGTAGCCCGCGCGGGCCATATAAATCTGACCTCGTTTATCAGCTCCGACTTCATCTTCTCGAGAAAACTTTCGATCCAAGAAGGTGATCGCAAAACCGGCCGTCAAGCCCCCCAATTGAGCCATCTTTCGGCAGTTTTCAGTTTTGCAAAGAATCTCGCCACCCACGATGGAAGCACCGGCCGCGATCAGGCCCCAAAAATTATTCTGCTTCGCTCGAGCGTAACGTTGCATCCCGTGTCGCAAAGTCGCATGGGCCACTTCATGACCCATGACGGCCGCGAGCGCTCCTTCGGTCTTCAAAACGGGAAGAATTCCCGTGTAAACAGCCATCTTGCCACCAGGCATACACCACGCATTGACTTCAGGGCTGTCGATCAGCATCACTTCCCAGGCAAAATTTTCGCCCGAGGCCCGCGCGATCCTCTGCGCCACTCGGTTCACCAGAGCCGTCCACTCAGGATTTTTCGAGAGCTTGGATTTCGCCTTCATCTCGGAGTAGGAACGAGCGGCCAGCTGATTGATCTCACCTTCGTCTACGGAATTTTCCGTGGTGCTTGCGCAGCTCATGACAAAAACAAGAAGAAAAAGCGAAAGAGAAAGAATGCGAAAGTAATTTTTCATAAACTTATCGTAATAAAGGAATCGACCCAAAAGCAAATTCCGACCGAGAGTGTCTGCCGAAGAGCAGGGGACTAGGGCCTTTGGAGAGTCTCAAGTTCCGAGCGCCAAAACGAAGAGGTTTGCGCGAGCTCGCGAACGTAACATAAGATATCTTCTTGAAAGGCCTTCGGCAATTCAGCGGCCGGTCGAATATGTTCGGGTGGGACAAATCGAAACGTCAGATTCAGGCGTCGAGTTTCGAAGTTCGGAATCTGAATTTCGGGAAGCTCGGGCCCGCCTTTCGTTTCCACGCGCTGAACTCGGTGAAAAAGAACATTCTTGTAGCGATGACCAGCAAACACTTGCAGCGAACCATCCTCGAGCCACTGCTGAAGTGCGACCTGACTGGCTGCGCCCTTGTGGGAGCTATGAACAAACTGAAACAGGGCGCGCTGACCAAAAGAAAGGGAGGCGACGGGGCCCGGTTCGAAATCCTTGTGTTCCCCCACGCGGGCGGCATCGACTTTCCGAGACCCCTCCAGTCGTGAGCCGTAGTAATTGATCAAGCATGTGTTCAGAGTCCAGCCCTTCGGCACATCCTGAGAGGGGATTAGATCCCGAATCTGGCGCTCAATATCCAAGACCACTTTTTGAATAAGCGGCGGATAGGGTTCGGCCTGAACGCAGCGATTCTCAATTCCCTTCGGAGGATGATAGTAATTCAAACAGGCAAACTGCCAATTCCCCAACCAATAAACGGGGCGAAGCAAAGACCGGTTGGGCTCACCTGCCGGCGGGGGATTGGACTCAGAGTAACGATTTTCCCAAATAGGACGAAACTGCAGAATTTCGTCCAGGAATCGACTGCGATAGGGCTCACGAAGATAATGAGGAATCAGCAGACGAGACTCCACGCTCAGCGTCCTTCTTGAACCTCAGGCACAGGGTACAGGGCCATGTAACCTGTTTGAAGCCCCGTCAAGACATGACGATCGTCTTCGGTCCACAGGGCCGACTCGATCGCTTGATCTCGAATGCCCGCAATGGCAAGGGGTCGATCCTCAAACAGATCAGGACGCCAAAAAAGAATCACGCCGTCTTCTCCGAAGCTGGCCAGCATCTTGCCCCGGTTTTGATAACGAACTTGGCGAATATCTTTTTCGAAAGGTCCCAGTACCTGAGGACGCTTGTTGGCAGGACCCGGATCCATGTAGTCCCAAATCACGACTTCCGGACCGCTGGCATTGGCCATGTACAATCCATCGGGGCGAAAACTCAAATCGCGAATCTTCGCTGGAAAACCGCGCATGCTCAGATCTTTATCTTTCTTCAGATCCCAGATATGAATCGAAAGATCCTGCGAGGCACACACAGCGTAGCGCTCACGGGGAGAAAAGATCAGGGACTCAAGCTGCCCCTTCCACTCGAAACGTCGCGTGGCCTTCCCGCTTTCAAGATCATACAGCGAAATTCGCGAGTAACCGGCGCAGCCAAGTTCCGTGGAGTTCTTCAAAGACAGAGCGGAAATCGAGTGCTCCCACTCATCAAGGATCTGCACCTGTTGAGATTCCGCGCTCCAGCGCCAAAGTTTTTTCGTTCCACAGAAGATCAGATCCTGATCCGCCCAAAGCACTTGATCAATCCAACCTCGGTTCTTCCATTGGAACTGACAGTCTCCGCTCTCCAGATCGAAAATTTTAAGCTGATTGTCTTCACCCGTGGTGGCCAGTCGTCGCCCGTCAGGCGAAACAGCCGCGGTCAAAACCCCCAGAGCGTGAGCGGACCACGAGCGCTGGGTTTCGCCTCGGCTTAACGAGGCGGTTCGAATTCGTCCGTCTGCCAAAAGTCCGATCGCAAGATCGAGCGCGGTCGAAGTCAAGACTTTCAGAACCGGCTGCTCGGTGACGTTCAGCCACAGAGGTCGAATAATAGGAACTTCTACGTCGTTGGCAGTCGACATGATTCCAGTCCTTTTTGAAGTTTTTCGCGATCCAGATTTTGTCCAATGAAGACCAACTGACTTAAAGGTTTTTCCTCTGGCTTCCAAGTGGGGCCGAAGCGTCCCTCCATTTGCATATGAACGCCTTGGAAAATGTACTTCTGCGGCTGCCCCGGAATCGCAATTAAACCCTTCGAGCGATAGATGTCAGGGCCTTGCGTCTGAAGAATCTCACTGATCCATTTCTGAAACTTCTCAATGTCCACCCAGCCCTCGAGGGTCAGTCCCACCGAGCCCACCTTCGAATGAGAATGGTGATGAGAGGTCAAGAACTTCGGATCCACTTCCAAAGTTCGATTCAAATCAAAGCCGCCAATGTTCAAGATCTTCTCGAGAGCCACTTCTGAGCGCTTGGTTTCGAAAATCTCTGCCTGCGAATTGATATCTCGCAGGCGGGCGCGGATCGAGGGCAGTTCGTCTGGCGACACAAGATCGGTTTTGTTAAGAAGGATCACGTCGGCAAAGCCAATTTGTCGTAGCGCCTCGGAGCGAGACTCCAACTGCTGGCGAACATGAAGACTATCAACAAGAGTGACGATAGCATCCAGTTGGAAGTGCTTTTTAATATCTTCGTCCACGAAAAATGTTTGAGCGACCGGGGCCGGGTCCGCAAGACCGGTCGTTTCGATAATCACGTAATCGAAGCGATCTTTCTTTCGGCTCAGTTGTCCTAGAATTCGGATCAGATCCCCGCGAACTGTGCAGCAGATGCAGCCATTGTTCATTTCAAAAATTTCTTCGTCGGCATTCACAACAATTTCGTGGTCGATGCCGATCTCGCCATATTCATTTTCAATCACGGCGATTCGTTTTCCGTGCTGGGCTTGAAGAATGTAATTCAGCAGTGTCGTTTTGCCAGACCCCAAGAAGCCGGTCAGCACGGTGACGGGTGTTTTCACTTCATTCATTTCGGGACCTCCTGCAAAGCCGTCCAGATGGTTTCAAGGTTGTACTCAAGAACTTGCGGATAGGCATGGGCGGGCGGCTCAAGCGTTAAACCATCCGCGTAAAGCGGTCCTCGAATCTGCGCGCCCGTTTCACGGGCCACATTTTCAAGCCACGAGGACTCAAGGCTGGATTCTCGGAAAAGGACCGGAGTTTTCTCTCGTTTCAGACGCTGGATCACGGCTTGAAGCGATTTCAGCGAAGGGGACTGGTCTGGGTCGGCTCCCAAGAGCGCGACACTCTCAAGTCCCATCTCTTGGGCGAGATAATCAAAAGCCTGATGAGGCGTGACCAATTTTTTCTGAGAAGTCTTAAGTCGAGAAAACTTCTTCTGATAGTGGCGAGCGATCTTCTCTAGGTTTTTTTGGAATTTCAGAGATCTCTTTTCGATCACGGCGGCCTGAGACGGATCGCTCGTTTTCAAAATCCTTTCGATCTGAAGGACCACCTCTTTCATTTTTCGAGGACTCTGCCACAGATGCGGATCCGCATGCGGTGCTGTCGGATTCGAAGAGGGTTTTGAAATTCGATCGGTCACGACGTGGGTGCGAGATTGCAAAGATTTTGTCTGTGTTAGACGTTGAACATTTTCGTCCAATTCAAGTCCCCACAAGAGAACCAGATGGGCCTTTTCCAAGCGGAGCACATCCTGAGCCGTCGGCTTGTAACTATGAATATCACCGTCGCGGGGGACTAAACACTCGACGACAGCCCCCTGCGGAGCGAGGGCCTTCACCACATCCTGCAGAATGGGAAACGAAGTGAGGATGATCGTGGTCTTCGACTGCGAAGAGCCCAACGCTGAGGCCGCAGCGGAAGAGACGTTCAAAGCCAGAAACATGAAAGTAAGAAACAATCGTGTCATCGTGTCACCCATTTTCCAAGCCGAAGCTGATGAACCGCCAAGGTCACCAAGTGAGCGACGCCTGCGATAAAAACAAGACTGGGCCCCAGGGGCCAATCCTCAAGCAGCGAGATCTGAAAACCGACGTACACATAAACGGCGTTCAAGAGGGCGGCTACGGCCACTCGATGGTACAGTCGCAAAAACAACAGTTGCGCCGTGAGAGCGGGGATCACAAGAAGGCCCACGGTCATCATCGCCCCCAACGAATACAGACTGAGAATCAAATTCGTCATCAACAAGAACGGCGCCAGAAGTTTCAAACCAAAAATCCACTTTGATTCCGGCGGCACAAATTCGGGATCCAAGATCCAAAGACTCCACACATGCCGACCCAAGAAGAAAAGTCCCCAGGTGCCAAGCGAGACTCCAAGAGTTGTCAGAAGAAGTGGACGATCAAAAGCTAACAGATTTCCTAAAAGCCAGTGCAGAACATCGGCCGATTTTTGAGTCTTGAATGACAGAATCATGCCGATCGCGACAAAAAAGACGGCGACAAAGGCAAATGTTGCCTCTTGATGGCTTGTGGACTGACGCGAGAGCCGCTGAGTCAGAAAATAAATCAAGAGCCCGGCCAGCCAGCCCCCCAAAAGCAAGTAGAAAGGATGACCCCCTCCCACCAGCGCGCCCAAAACAACACCGGGAAGAATGGCGTGACTGAGAGTATCGCCAACAAGGCTCATGCGTCGTTCAACCAACGTGATTCCGAGGACCGAAAAGTTCAGCCCCAAAAGCAGAGTTCCCAAGAACGACTCGCGCAGGAGTTCCGATTCCAACAGAAGACCTAAACCCGATTCCATGGTCCCTCTTTTTGTTGGAGTGGTGTCTTCATCCACAGATGAAAATCTTGATCAATTCTCTTCAGCCAGCTTTGAAAACTCCACACTTCGGCCCGAGGATTCTGAATCCAAAGAACGGGCGCTTGAACCTTTTGCATCTCAAAAAAGTCGTGAAGAACCCATATCTGCAAAGTCTGGGGGCTTAGCTCTTCGAGGATTTCAAGAATTTCTTTTTTCGAAGCGCTGTCGACGGCGTTCAGGGGCTCATCCAAAAGAAACACGGAAGCCTTGTTCAGGAAAGCCCGCGCAATCTTCAATTTCTGCCGCTGTCCCCCGGACAAAATTTGCAGGGGCAGGTTCGGCAACTGAAGCCTTTTAAGAAGGGACGCAATTTCTTGGCGAAGCTCGGCATGTCGGAATTGAAAAGGTGTCAGCAGCGATCGGCTTTTCAGGAGATAGTCCTCGACGTAATCAGGGGACTGATCATGGAACCCGCGGCCCTGAGTCACTTGCAAAATCTCGTGGGGTTTGACGGCCCATTGAACAGACCCGGCATGGCGCAGACGAGAATCCAAAAGACTTTTCAAGAACGTGGATTTTCCGCAGCCGTTGGAACCAAAAACGATCAGACGTTGTCCGCGTGGGAGCTCAAGGTTGACGTCCCGGAACAGGGGTGTTCCGCCCGGATAGGCGACGGAAAGATTTTGAACTTTCAAAATCATATGTCCCCCTGACTACACTGGGGGCAGACGCCAATAAACTGCACTTTGTGAGATAATCGTGTGAAGCCCTTGTTTAAAAGAGCCTCGTGCTGTTTCTCAAGAAGGCATTCGGGTAGAATCTCAATCCTTTGACACGAACGACATAGCAGGGTGTGCGCGTGGGACTGATTCTGAGTGGGCCAGTACCGAGCTCGGCCTTCTCCCAGATCTAGCTGCGTGAGCCACCCTTTTTCAACAAAAAGAGCCAGTGTTCGGTAAATCGTGGCCAAGTCCACTTGAGTTTTTTTGAGGCCCTGGTGGAACAAATCCTCAGCGGAAAAGGGGACCTGAAAGTCGCTGATCTTTTTTGCGATCAACTTGCGTTGCGCCGTCATTTTGACGTCTGAATTTTGCAGAATTTCCGAGAGCGACATAGGCTGAAGGGATCCCATAGTTGCAAATGATTTGCAACTGTAGAGATTACAGTCACCAAGGAGGCATGGCGCACGCGGGCCAAGGTAGACCCTAGCCCAAAATCCCCCTATGAAAATGGGATGAAGACGTTTCTGCTTCTTTTTTTAGCTTATTTTGAGGTCGTTTTTGCAAAGGGTTTTGTTTGTCAGACGAACCCCCAAGATGTGCGAGTCGAAATTCAGCAGATTCAAGATCAGGTTCGTCTTCGAGTGCAGACCCCCTTGGGGTACTCCTATCTTCCTCAATTCGAGGCCGGAGCCCGCTCTGCGGAGCTTCCTTGGATGCGTTATCAAGCGGAGCAGCTGACCAGCCTTGGAAAAGATTTCGAAGTCGCTTGGCCCGCGTCGTCCTGCCGTTTTGAAGTGCACAAATCGAAAGCAAATACCCGGCTTGAGTGTTCGGGCCCCGCCCTTGCGGAAGTGCGGGGGGTGAGCTTTTACTCGGCTCAAGTCACACGTGTGACCGAGTCCTCATTTGCTGGAGTTTTCAGAACTCGGCGTCTGCGATTGGTCGTCGGCCGGCAGGGAAATCAGGGACCTGACACCTTTTTTGTATCTATACCTGTTGCAGAATCCTTTTGTGACGACTATGAATAAATCTCTGAATTTTCCACGTGATTTGTCATCAATCAAAGATTAGATTTATTCTAATTTAAACATCAAGTGGAAGAGCAACTGTTGTACAGGAGGCAGAGTCGTGGCCGATTTAGCGAATTATTTGAAAAAGAGTCGTGAGAGCGTGGGACTTTCCCAAACTTTTGTGTCGAGCAAGTTGGGGTATTCTTCGCCTCAGTTCGTGAGCAACTGGGAGAGAGGTCTTTCTCATCCCCCTTTGAAGTCTCTCAAGAAGATCGCAAAACTGTATAAACTGAAAGACAAAGAACTTTTCGACGTTTTTGTAAAGACCTACGTGTCGGAAGTCGAAAAAGATCTGCGCAAAAAAATTCAACGCATCAAAGCGTAAAAGTCTCACAAAATCTGGATGACACCTGGGGCGCGTTGTATAAACTAGCTCCATAACAATTAAAGAAGAAGCCGGGGAGACCCGGCTTTTTAAACAATGAGGTGTTATCATGGATTTAGCTCTGTTTACCTATCCAGGACTGCATTACCTTTTGAAATGGCTTCACTTTTTCTTCGGAATCATGTGGATCGGCCATCTTTATTATTTCAATTTCACTCAAGGCGCCTTTATGGCCGCAGTTGACGCTCCGACGAAGTCGCAAGCTCAGCAAAAGCTTTTCCCTGTGGCTCTTTGGTGGTTCCGATGGGGGGCGATGTGGACGCTGGTCACGGGCCTTGCGATGCTTCACACGGCTTCTTACACCGGTTTCTCGATCCAGGGCGACTGGGGCGTGAAGATTCTCACGGGCTCTTTGTTTGGAATCTTGATGTGGGCCAATGTTTGGTTTGTGATTTGGCCAAATCAGAAAATCGTCATTGCTAATGCGGAAAATACAGCGAAAGGGCAACCCGCTGACCCGAACGCGGCCGGTGCTGCGGCGAAGGCCTTGCTCGCTTCGCGAACGAACACGATGTTCTCTGTGCCGATGCTCTTTTTCATGGGGGCGGCTCCTCATCTTCCGATTCAGATGGATATGGAGCGAGCCGGAACTTGGTACGTGATTCTTCTTGTGATCGCGGGCGCTCTTGAGGCCAACGCTCTCAAAGGCAAACTTGGTCCGATGACCACTGTGAAGGGTGTGATCACCTGCGGATTTGCTCTGGCCGCCGTTGTTTACGGCCTGATGGAAATCGTTCTCTAAGCGGTTGAAGGGCCGAAAGGCCCTTTACCTGCGGATCACAAACGGGCTGCGCTGTTTCCACTTCTGAAGTTCACGCTCATAGGGGGCCTCTTGACGGGCCCCTTTTTTATTGGGGCGAACCGACCATTGGTGGGCGCAGTTTTTCGAGCAGGTGTCTTTTTTCACTTCGATCTGGGCGCAGGCTTCGCAAATTTGGTAGGGCGAATCGCAGCGCACACACTCTTTGTGAAGTTTCGCGGGCTGTCCGCAGTGAGGGCAGAACTTATACGTCTGCGAGGGGCGAAGCTCTTGATCCACAGCGACTCGGTTATCGAAAACGAAGCACTCGCCCTCGAACTCTTCGTGAGGTTTCTTTTCAAGATACTTCAGGATTCCGCCTTCCAGCTGATAGACGTTCTTGTAGCCCTTTTCTTGAAGCTCCAGGATGCCCTTTTCGCAGCGGATTCCGCCCGTGCAGAAGATGAGAATCTTTTGATCCTTTTCGATGTTCTGCTGTTCGAAGTACTTGGGGAATTCGGTAAACTTCTCGATATTGGGATTCAGTGCGTTCTTAAAAGTCCCTATGTTGTACTCGTACCAGTTGCGAGTGTCGATGAGGACCACCTGATCTCGCTCGTCTTTCAAGACTCGATCCCACTCTTCCGGGGACAGATGAGCGTTGTGGCCCACGCGCGCCGAATCCAAGTGAAGATCCGTGCGGCCGGTGGTCACGATCTCGGGCCGAAATTTGACGGTGAATCGTAAAAATGGCGGCTTGTCGCAGACCGAGTCCTTGTTGTTGAGTTCCCTCAACTGGAATCGGGTTTTGAAGAAGGTCTTCCAGGCCTCCAGAGCCTCGGGGCTTAGCGCGCTGGAGGTGGTGTTAAAACCCTCGTGGCCAATGATGATCAGGCCCTTTACCAGCAGTTCCTGAGCCTTTTCCTGAAGCTCTTTTTTGAAGGCCTCGGGGTCAGGAATCGCCACAAAATGGTAAAAAGTTGAAATGAAAAATTGTGGGGTGGCGGGTTTTTCTGTTAAAGATGAGTCTGATGAAACGGCGTCTGTCGAATCGACAGGGGTCGCAACGGGTGTCATACGGTCCTTCCAGTCTTGGGTGCAAGCCAAGGGGATGGTTAAAAGCGACTCCCTTTCTCCCACTTTTTACGCTTGAGGTCAAGTTGTGCAGGTAGTTCCCGCAATCGCTCAGGAAATTCAACGACGTCGCACCTTTGCGATCATCTCCCATCCGGATGCGGGGAAAACCACCCTCACCGAAAAGCTTCTCTATCATGGGGGCGTGATCCATGAAACGGGCGAGGTCAAAGGCAAATCGGGCTCAAAGGCCGTGACTTCGGACTGGATGGAACTGGAACGCCAAAAGGGGATCTCGATCACGTCTTCAGTGATGACCTTCGATTACGACGGGCTTCGTGTGAATCTGCTCGATACCCCCGGCCACAAAGATTTCTCCGAGGACACCTACCGGGTTCTGATGGCGGTGGACTCGGCCTGCATGTTGATCGACGTCGCGAAGGGCGTGGAGGAGCGAACAAAAAAACTTTACGAAGTCTGTCGCTACCGTCAGGTTCCGATTTTTACCTTCGTCAATAAGCTCGATCGTGAGGGGAAAGATCCGCTGACCCTGATTGATGAGATCGAAAAAACTCTGGGTATGCAGTGCTATCCTGTGACCTGGCCCCTTGGCATCGGTCAGCGCTTTCGCGGAGTCTACAACCGACTCACGCAAGAGCTGACGATCTATGATCAGCGGCGGGAAGAAGTCGAGCAGTTTGAAATCGTGCCGACTCAAGGGCAGAATCTCTCGGAGCTGTTGCATCGTTATCTGGATCGTGAATCCGCCGAGCAGGTGTTGGGCGAGCTGGAACTGATCGAGGGGGCGCTGCCGCCCTTTGATCCCGAGGCCTTCTTGAAGGGCGAGATTTCGCCGGTCACCTTTGGTTCAGCGAAACAAAATTTTGGTGTGGATCTGTTCCTTCGTTTTTTCTGTAAGTACGCTCCAGGTCCGGTGGGACGTGTGACCAAAGAGGGATCAGCTCTGGATCCCTTGGATGCGAAATTCACCGGTTTTGTTTTTAAAATCCAAGCCAATATGGATAAGCGCCATCGCGATCGCGTTGCCTTTATTCGGATCTGCTCGGGTCAGTTCCAGCGCGGCATGAAGATCTTCCATTCACGCCTCGAGCGAGAGCTGCGTTTAGCTTACTCGAATCAATTTGTCGCCCAAGATCGTGAGACCGTCGACGAGGCCTTTGCGGGCGACATCGTCGGGGTCAATGACACAGGCAATTTTGCGATTGGCGATTGTGTTTCGTCGTCTGGAAAAATTCAGTTCGAAGATATTCCAAAATTTGCTCCGGAACTTTTCGCGAAACTTTCCGTTCGAGATGCTCTGAAGCGAAGTAAGATGCAGGATGCTCTTCGCCATCTGTCGGAAGAGGGCGCGATTCAGCTGTTCATCGATCCTGTGATCGGAGCTCAGGATCCCTTGATCGGGGCGGTGGGCGAGCTGCAATTTGAAGTTCTCGTGCACCGACTGCAGGATGAATACAATTTGGAAGTGAAACTCAATCGACTGCCGTACACAGTGGCCCGTTGGCCCCGCACGCCCGAGGGTAAGCCGGTTTTTGAAATCAAAGGCCACAACCTGTACCGCGATATGCAGGACCAACCCGTTCTTCTGTTGAATCAAGAGTGGGATCTGAACTGGGCCAAACGCGAAAACCCGAGCGTCGAGTTCGCGTCCAGCATCAATCGTCGTTAGAAGTGTTCGGTAAGTTCAAAGAGGCTGGGGTCCGAGAGTTCGAGAGGCTTCGGGTCCGCGAGTTCGAGGGCGGCGAAGACTCTGCCCAAGCGTTGGTTCTGCGACTCCCCTGTGGCGGCGCGGCGCGCAATCGCCACGAAGGCGCAGTGCGCAATCATGGTGAAGGCGTGGAGCGGAGTTGTTTCGAAGTCGCGTTTTGATCAAGGACTTGCGCTCGCTTTCAAAAGGTAGATGAGAGGGAATCTGTTGCTTCGGTCTTCTGAGATCGCTAGAGTTTTGCCCATGGAAAATCCTGTTTACGCCCTGAACCTGTTTCATGTGTCGAATCGTGATGAATATTTGGCTTACTCTCGCCGGTCGTCTCACGAAGTCGCGAAGCACGGGGGGCGGGTGGTGGCGCTTGGAAAATTCCGGGAATCGGTCCAAGGTGACATTCCACCTCGATCCGTGATGATCCTTGTCGAGTGGAAGTCCCGGGCGGCTTTCGAAAGCTATCGTCAAGACCCGACGCTCACGGAACTGCACCGCCATCGAGAAAACGGGACGTCGGATTATATCTGGCATCTTTTTGATAAACTTGAGGACCTGCGGCCGATCTTGAAGATTGAGTAGAGGCCCTCTCATGTAGACCGCGTTCAAACGAGCACCAGATTCTTACTCCTCGGGCCGGTCGGTGCCGACCCTTTCGTGGATTCGATTACTCCTCAAGCGTTAATTCGTAAGCGCTGGGTCGCTTCGAATCGCAATCCGTAATCAAAACAAGAAGTCCTTCAATCAGGTTCGAGGAGATGAGAAAGTCACTCTTCACGCCCGTGTTTTCTGAATTAAACTGCTGGCACATTTCGACGGACCTTTGGTTTAATTTTTCCGTCGCTTTTTGGTAAGCAACGCCGAGCTGCGTGAGCTTCGCTTCGTTAATGAGATGTGAAGCCTGAGATCTTTCATTCTGAATTTCCTTCCATGTCTTTAAATGAATTCTAGGCGCTACCGGCGGAACATCGAGACGTGGCCACGGTGGGTGTACTGATCCAAGCTTTGCTGTTCGTAAATGTGCCCGGTCCAGCGATCAAGCTTCGGAAGATAGAAAAGCTGCATTTGGTATTCACCCTTGCCCAGCAGAGAAATCCAAAGAGAACCATCGGCGCCCATTGTGTAGCGTTTCAAGGTGCTGCCCTGGCCAGATCGAGACGAGCTGAAATTCTTTGTCCCGCGAAACAAGTTAATCTCATCACGACCGCGGAACTGACCCCGTTCCCATTCGCCCTCGATCACCATCTCGATTTCCCAGCGTTTGTCGTCAGGCGTTTTGGGTCGAGTAAAAAGAATTTCGCCGGAATAAAGTCCACTCAGGCGCTGGGCTGTGCTCTCGTTCAGAGGTCGATTTTGTTTCAAGAGATCAAAGGCGTTTTCGCGCTGACTTTCCTTCAGAAACCGATCGAGATCTTCTTGAGTCTCGACTTCGCTCGCGGCAAGGGTTTGACCCGCACCTTGGGTAGCAACAGGTCCCGGCTGGGCCGAGGATCCGGTTGAAACCCCAAGACCAGGTGAGGTCCTAGCTGAGCTTGCCGATGAGGCCTGGTCCCCCGGAGCGACGGCCACCGCTTGATCGCCGTGTCCTTCAGGAAGGGTGTCGCTCGTACCTGGCGCCGTTGCAGCCCCTGGGGGCGCGCAAGTAGCGGCATCGAGGCCTTCGGACTTGGTGCTCTCTTCAAACTGTGCTTTCAGCGCTTTATTCTCGCGGACAAGATCGTGGTAGGGCTTGTTAGTAAAAAAAATATTCACCCAGTAGCCGAAAGCAAGGCCCAGAATAAACACCAAGGAGTATTTCAGGATCGAAGTCACGCGCTAAGTCCTTCTGCGACCGAATCTAGGGCTGAGGACGTCGACAGAAAATTTGAATAAAGTTGATTTCGTCAACGGAGTCCGAAGGAAGCAGCACTTGGTGAAATGCGGTCCCTGTCCCAGTCATATCACCCTGAGTGGTCGAGCCAAAGCCCGTCTTGGGATCATAGACATGAATGACCGCGACTCCACGAATATGAGACAGGAGGACAGTCAAGTCAGGGAACAGATTCAAGTTAAAGTACTGAATATCCCCATGCGGATCATCGGTTTCGCGAAGATCATGGATCTCTGTTCGAGAAGCTGAACCCCGTCGCTCGAGGACTTCGCAGGACATCGCCAAACGCGGTTCCGAGGCCTGCGCAAAGTCAGCAAAATTCAAGATCAGACCGAGGACTGCGATTCCAAGCTGCAAACGTGATTTCATTCTTCATTCTCCTTCATGAGATTCTTAAGTCTTATCGAAGGCTCCCGAAAAGAACACGAAAAAATCCCGTCTTTTCACGCAGAGTCATGCCTCGGTAACGCGAGGAACGTCTTTCCATTATGTCATTTGAAAAACTCGCCAGGCGAAGCCGCCCTCGCGGGCCGAATCCGATTAAAATGCAGCATGAGCTGGCTCGAGAGTCTTTTGAAACAACTGGAAAGACGGTCCGCTCCGAAAAAGGACTCGGAGCGAGGGCCTCGAGCGGATCCTCAATCCCTGCAGAATTTCGTTCAGCATCTTGTTTCAACGCCCGAGCCGCGAAATTACCAACATCCCGAACAGATGAAGAGTGTGGCAAAGTGGATTGCGCGCACGTGGCAGCGGCAGGGTCTTCCGGTTGAGACTCAGGTCTACCAGGCGGGCCGGTAACAGCGGTTCATCGGCTACGAGTTTGGGTCTTCTCTTTTTAGAACATTGAAAAAATCAAGGGAAAGACCGTAGAGTTTTTCCTCTTTGGAATCCTTGATGATGTCGACACAGGATTTGATCGCGTCCAGAAGTCGATCCTTCACTCTCAAGATGTCGTCCTCAGAAAGCGTGACTACGGCCGAGTAGTGAAGTTCGGTATTATCTTCGAAAGGCAGATTTTGCAGCGCCTGAAGACGCCAGTTCGTATGGTGTTTCAAAAGATGCGTTGAACTTCTGCCAAGATGAATCTGACCGACACTGGGCTGGTAGTGAAGGCCCGTCTTTCGAATTAGGCCCATTTGCTCCAGCCGCTCAAGATCGGCGATGACCTGATTCAGAGGTAAATGAAGGGCCCTGGCCAAGTTCTTGGGTTGATTTAATCGAGGAATCGTAATCGCCATATGCAGGGCCGCCGGAATCCAACTTGAATAGTACCAATCCTGATCCTCTTCACGGATCTGATTTTTCATCGAGAGCCTCTCTTTGACAAGCAGGCGAGTTTTCAAAATCTCATCGAGTTGTCTTTGAAAATACTGTCGAAGGTTTTTTGTGCCCGAGCGTTCCCGCTGAACGAGAAGAAGGAAATAATGCGACTCTTGGCTGTCGTGATTAAAGAAGGAATTCGTCGCTTCGGCCTGCTCTAGGCTCAGGTGAGCTTTTTCTTTTAGGACCAAAGAGATGTAGGCGGGTTGAACCGAAATTGCCGAGGCCAGGCGCGCCTTAAAGCCGCGCGCCGCTTTTCCATTCAGGCGTGCGCGAAGGTATTCGAAATAGGTTTTGAATTGATAGAGCTCTTTTATCATGGCTTTTCAAGGGATCGGCAAAAGTTAAGTAATACTTAAGGTTAAGCTTAAAAATAAAGTTAAATCATATCGAAAAGCGCCAGAGCCTCGAGTATTCTGCGACTCGAAAAACAAAGGAGGCGGAATCCTCCAAAGGTGGTTTTATGAAAAAGTTTGTAATGGGCGTTTGGGCCCCCCTGTTTCTTCTCTCGGCTCTTGCCTTCGCGACTTCTCTTGAGCGCGACATCGAAGCTAGCTGTGGACCTCGAGGAATGTATAATTTCCTGAAGGACATTGAGGACTCCGCAGCCCTGTACATTGAGCTGAAACAAGCTCTGGACGCGGCCCTTACGGACCCGACCGTTTCTGAGGAGAAAAAACAAGAAGCTCTACAGGAATTTAATTCCGAAGCCGGCGATATCCAAAAAACTCTCGAGGCGTCCGCAGCGGCGTGCACAGTGATTCTTCGCGCGCGAGCTCATAAGCCTTACGGTGCGGCTGAAGTTCTTGAGGTGTTTCTCGAGCGCTACGGCCTTCTGATCCAACAACCCTATTAATAAGTGCGTTGGATAACCAACATTATCTTGCAGTCTAAAGAATATTCTTGTTAAACTTTTTCCATGAGAAAAGACGATGCCAGACAATTAGACCATCAGACGCTTGAAGAGTTACGAATA
>JBKDHV010000128.1:0-49292 GCA_046336915.1 Bdellovibrionales bacterium | reverse complement strand
CATTGAGCGAGTGAAGCGACCTGCCGCCTCCGAGCAGTATGACTGGTTTAAAGTGGTCATCTCTGAGGGTAAGAATCGGCAGATTCGTCAAATGTTCGAAAAAATTGGCTACGATGTCTTGAAGCTCCAGCGAATCTCAATCGGCCGCCTGAAACTTGGCGCCCTTCCGCGAGGTGAATGGACAGAACTGAAAGAGGATCAGATCAAGAAAATCTTCTTACCAGATCTGCCTGAAGAACTGATTGGCCCGAAACCTCAAGGACAGCAGCCGAAAGCGGCGAAGACGTCCGGCCCGTCACCGAAGGCGAAGCGCAAGATTTCGGATAAACGAAACTTTTCTTCAGGGCCACGAAAACAGCCCCGTGCCTTTACGGAAAGCGAAGACTAAGGTCTTAAAACTGGTACAGAACCGCCAGCGTGTAGGACTCTTGCTGGCGGTTGTCGGCGTTACGGTTTCTTCCCAAAAAGAAACCGTTCTTGTCAGATTGATCAACACCCACTTCGAAACGGGTCTCAAGACCATCGCCAAGATTCCATGAATTCGTCAGGTGAAAGGCCTGAACTCGCTGGCGCACATCAGACGCGTCCGCGAAACCACCGACCAGGACCAGACCCGCATCGGAATCGTCGAAATACTCATAGCGAGGGCTGATGCTGTACATCTCTGTGACCTGAGCCTTAAGGTAAAGGGCGGCTCCCCACCAACTCACCTGGTTTTCACCGGCCAAGTGAGACTGAGTTCCATGATGCACATCGATCGCAGCTTGATAGCGATCGGATATCTTGTAAAGCCCGTTCATTTCGTGAAGCTGACGTCGAGGTCGTGCCGCGACCGGTGATTCTCGCCCACCAATGTAGTTGTAATTCAGAGTCAGATCAGGAATCCCAACATAATTTAAGTTGGCACCTAGGCTCAGTTCACGGTTTCCCTCTTGAGAGGTTCGACCGTCCCAGCCATTGATCACGTAAAGAGTTCCCGTTAGTTTTTCAGGAGCAAGGATGTAAGTTAAGCCGACGCCTTGTTGCCAGAAGGGCCCGTAGTTAAAAAGTAAGGATCGCGAGTACTGCCAATTATCTTTCGCGCGCGTCACTTCAAACCCGATATGAGTATAGAACTTTCCAGCCATCACACTTAAGCGATCCGTCGCCTGATACGTTACAAAGGCCTGAGTTACATTGTGAGTTGGCTCGTCGGCGGCGGGGTTCGGAGTCACCTGCCCGATCCTCGAGATCACAGACTCGGCCGAGTCCATGCTGGCTCAGTCCCGAGCTGGATCTATCCTTCGTCTAGAAGACGGCCAGGCGTCTCAGGTTGAGCGCCTGATGCTCCGATCTATCTCCTATGAAACCTTCTTGGATTCTTCTTTTCGCCCTCTTCAGTTCGGCGCTTGCGAGCGCCAGTCAGATCGTCGATGTGCGCCGAAACATCACCCTTTCGGATGATGACAAGGTCTACAAGGATTTCTATATCGCGGGGGGCTCTGAAAAGGGATTCAAGACCGGGCAAACTCTTGTTGTGTCCAGAAAAGTCAGCGTCAGGGACTCCAGTGGATCAACCGCCGTGGGTGAAATGATGATCCCGGTGGGCGAATTGAAAGTCATCGCTGTGTATGAAAAAGTTACAGTTGCTCGCGAAGCCAAATTGCTGGATCGCAAAGATCTTCCCATGCTTGAACAGCCGGCTATCATGACCGGCGACCTTGTCAGTCCCAAGTAATCTTCGAGCCTTCTAATCACTTCATTTCGCTAGAATTTCGTGCGGTTATGATTTAAAACTTGGACCACATGAATCCCTACTTTCGAGTCCGTTTTTTGAATCTTTCCGTCATTCATGAAGACGTCCTGACAACCTTGAGTATCGATCACGGGGCCACGGGCGTGTCCGAGGCTCTGGAATTCACTCAACCGGACCTCACTTTTGATCCCCGAATTACAAAACGCAGAGCCCACGATATTGATGTCTACTTTCTTGAACGGCCTTCTGAAACTTTCTTTGAAGAAGTGCGAAGGCTCGATCCCAATATTCGTTGGCAGATTTTCGAAGAGCAGCACAAGGACTGGCTCGAAGAGTGGAAGAAGGGCTTTGTCCCGTTTCCTTTAACTCCAAAGGTTTGGGTGGTTCCCTCTTGGCTTGAGAAGCCCGCAGAAGCTCCCGAGCAGATTCGAATCGATCCTGGAATGGCGTTCGGAACGGGAACGCACGCCACAACAAAAATGGCGGCTCATCTGATCGCAAAGTTTGTCGAGAAAAATCAAAAGACTTCTGTAGACCTGAACCTTCTTGACGTCGGGACGGGTACTGCAATCCTGGCGATTCTCGCTCGAATTTACGGAATCGGTCGCGTGAAGGGAATCGACATTGACGCTGAAGCGCGCCGGGTTTCGCGTGACAATGTGAAGTTGAACCAGGCCACAGAAATTGAGATCACCGATCAACTTCTCGAAGACGTTCGGGAAAAATTTGATCTCGTAATGGCCAACATCATCGATGGGGTTTTGCTTCAGCTCCAGGCTGATCTTCTTCGAGTTCTCAAACCTGGCGGCCACCTTTTCGTCACCGGAGTATTGCTTGAGCGCGAAAGTCTGTTCTTCGAAAAATTTATCGAAGCTCAAAAATTGAGAGTCGTGCGTCGTTTGGAAAAAGACGAATGGGTTGGATTCTGGCTGCAGAGAGAGGCTGATCGTTGAGGCGCTACTGGATTGAACCTTCGCAAAAGCAGGATCAAGACATCCATTTTGATGGCGATCAGTTTCATCATATTTTCGATGTCTGTCGCCAAGATGTGGGCTCGAAATTCGAGGTCCTCTTGCAGGGCCAGGCCTATTTGATCGAAGTGACCAGCGTCGAGAAAAAGCGAGCCAAGGGCCGCATCCTCGAAGTTCGGCAAATTCAAGAGCTTCCAAAGCCCTACATCAACCTGGCTCTGTGCATCCCACGCTTCCACGTTTTGGAGTCCCTTCTTGAAAAAGGGGTCGAGATGGGCGTTCGTGAAATTCAACTTCTGAGCTCCGACTACAGCTTTGTCAAAAGAAGCGAAAAGGTCAGCCCGGGAAAATGGGAGCGATGGCAAAAGATCATCAAGTCCGCAACGCAGCAAACGGGTCGCGGAGACCTTCTCACATTGCATCCTCCAATTCCGTTACAAGAATTCACGGAACGTTTGAACCGGCAACGCCCCTTTCTGTGTCTGTTTGGTTATGAGGGTTCTACTCCTTTGGGAATTTCCGACTTTTTTCAGAAGCTCGAGACGCGAGATTGGAACGAGGCCTGGGTTTTGGTCGGGGCCGAAGGGGGCTTTTCCACCCAAGAAGTCGAAAAGCTTCAAAGCCAGGGCGTGCAGGCTGTCACCCTAGGGCCCCAAATTCTCCGGGTGGAAACCGCTTGCCTGGCTTTCGTCAGCATCCTAAAGTATGAACTGGGTTTAATGAGAGGCAGGACATGAAATTTGAAAAGGACGCAGAGGAGTTCGAATTCAAGCCCCTAACCGAAGGTCTTGGTTTTCATGCTCGTGCTCAAAGTGCGAAATCCTCGGCGCCTCTTAAAAAAGAAATGAAGCCCTCGCTGACGGCTAAACCCCTGAGTGGTCTAACCCCTTCAGGCGCTTCAACTCCAAGCCTTGAGTTAACGCCGCAGCCTCAGGGCGCAACAGTGGCAAGACCTGCTCAACCCACTCTCAAATCAACTTTTCTCGAAACTCCACTACCTCGACCCTCGACCCCCAAAGCTCCCGCGAATTCTCCTTCGGGCCAAGCCGTCGAGACTCTGTTAAAGTCTTTGAGCGAAAAAAATCAGGGCCTTCGTTTTCAGGACAAGGGAAAGCCCGCTTCACCTTATCTGCAAGTGGCTCCCAACTTGGCATCCATCTTTTTGGACTTCTTGCTCGTCACTTCCTTGGGTTTGATCTACATGATGAGCTTAGTTTTTCTTCTCAAGATTGATCTGGTTAAAATTCTGTCGTCTGGTGAGCTCATGATTTGGCTTGCAACCGGTGGTGTCTTTTTGACTGTCGGTTTCATTTACTACACAAGTCAGCGGATTTTCTTAGGCTTTACACTTGGTGAATGGGCCTACGAACAACGTTTAGGTTTACCTGAAGAACTGACAAAGAATGGCTACACCCTAAAAGTCGTTGCTCGCCATCTTTTGATCCTCGCAACCGGAATCGTACTTCTCCCCTTGATCAGCTGGGCCACGGGCCGCGATTGGGCGGGTATGACGGGCCTTTGCTTGTACCGTAAACGATAATGGGCCGTTTTCTTTCTGAATCCCAGCTCCTTCAAGAATTATCCAAGGCTCGCAAGGGGCGTCAGGTTGTTTTCACGAACGGTTGTTTTGATCTTCTTCACATCGGACATGTTCGCTACCTCCAAGACGCAAAGACCCGAGGCGATTTGTTAGTTGTCGCCTTAAATACAGATGCAAGTGTGAGAGCTCTGAAAGGACCCGAGCGCCCTGTTCAAAAGGAAAACGATCGTGCCGAAATTCTGGCGGCTCTTGGCTGCGTGGACTACACTTTGCTTTTTGATGAACCAACACCTGAGAGAATTATAAAAGAGATTCGGCCCGATGTTTTGGTTAAGGGGGGCGACTGGAAAGTGGACCAGATCGTCGGTGGATCCTTCGTTCAGTCCTATGGTGGCCAGGTTCTATCTTTACCTTTCGTAGAAGGCCGCTCGACGACCAATCTTATCGAGAAAGCTCGTCAGAAAACATAACCTAAAATAAGAGAATTGTGTCGATCTCGAATTTGATCGCTGTGGGCCGTGAGGCTCCATCGATTCCACGAATAACTGAGTCGCATCATGTGATGAAGATACGAGTCTCCCGCACGAATCAGCGGCTGACTTCCCGCCTGACCGAAGACGCTCGCTTTGAATTGCGCCGTTGTTTTCAACTGACCGACGCCGACACTCAGAATCCAGGAACTCCAAGCAAAATCGGCTTCGACAAGTCCACCAGAAAAATTGATCGCCATAAGATTTCGATAGTTCGCGCTCGAACCATGAGCCCGCAAAGCTAAAGCTCCAAAGGGAAGGTTTGCAAAAGTCCAGCGAACAAATCCCCCGTACGTAGAAACTGCCGAATTGAGCATCAGAAGATTGGCTCTTAATCCGAGTTCCACCTGAAAAGGCAGCTCTTGTGAGAATTGGATTTCTTGATATTGAACTCCTCGATCTTGGTTTCCGTTTCCAAGCTTCGAGATTTCACTCGTGTCCACCCAGTTCCAGTTTAAGGCGATTTGCGAACGATGAGAGTCCTGGAAGAAAGAGGCCGTCGGTTTACCCAGGAAACCGACCCCGAATCTCTCGAGAATTTTTTTAGCTTCGGATTGCTGAAGACCCGCAGGAAAGGAGTACTGCGCTCGGACAAATGAGCTCAATGTTAAGACAAAGAGAAATACGTAAAGCCCCACGTCTTCATACTAGGCGGGACTTGTATTTGATCGCAACTGAGAAAGCAGGTTTTGGGCCCACTGCGATAGTGGCGTGCCTGATCTTGTGCTCAGCCATTGCAAGGTGGGGATCAGACGTTGATAACTTGAAAGGGTCAATGCCTGAGTTGGAGACTGAGCTCGGTTTCCACGTTGATCCGGATTTCCAGGAGTTTGCCCCGATCGCAGTCGATCCACCGCGCGAGTGATCACTTGGGCTGCGGCTGCAGACGCCACCGCGTTTCCGGAACGTAAAACTTGGTCCAAAATCCCAAGAGATCTCGGATTGTTATAGTTATACATATATTCATTCAAACGGGGCTGCAATGAAGCATCGCCCTCAGTGGACAACTGAGCGGCAAGTTCAAAACCCCTCTGGTGAGACGTCGAGCTCAGAGCCCAGAATCCGATGTTGCGTTTCGACTCGGAATTATCTTTCATGAGAATTTCCACGATATCGTAGAACGATTCTGCATCAAGCTCGCCCTTCTGGAAGGCTTGAACCATCTCTCTTACATTTTCTGGTGTGGGCTGAGCTAAAACTAAACTTTTCCAAGCCGCTGCATCTCGTTTGTCCTCTTCAGCTGGTGTCTGATCAGCGTTTGGGTTCTGCCGACCGTTGTCAGCGCGATTCATAATTGGATTTCCAAGCGCTTCCTCTTCGTATCTTTGACGCTCTTCAAGTTGTCGACGGAAACGCTCGCTTTCCTGAACAATTCGTGCACGAAAGACTTGCTCATGATGTCGTCGGGCCGCTTGAATCGCTTTTTCTCGGGCTTGCTTTAAGCCCGTTCCACGATCCGCTACCGCTTTCGTCGTTCCTTTTCCAGCAGGAGTTTGCGCTTTCTTTTCCAAGGCTTTTTTAGGAAGCCCTTCCACTTCGCGCTTAACTGTTCGATGGGCCAAACTAAACCCTAAAAGCATCTCTTTTAGCGGACGGGGCATTGAGATCGTAAAGCCATCATCGAGAAGTTTACCTCTCGCCGATCTTGTCCAAGAGCTCGAGAAGATCAAGAACATGGCGAGAATTGCCGTTCCAACACTTCCCGCAATAAATCTAAGTTCTTGTTTATCCATATCGACCTCTTACCCATAGGTTTTGCACCCCCCATGCCATTCCCGAAGGATTCGGCACGTCTAGGTTCGAAATGAGCGATTCAGAATGCCTAAAACTGAGACGATGCGGAACAGGCGACGTTTTAGGGCGTGTCCTGTCGAGGGCTCGAACAGCTGCCTCAACTTGAGACAGGGCTCAAGACCCGAAAGAACTTGGCACCTTGTCGGAACTCCAATAGGCTTACGCTGATGACAACTGAATTTTTGACCAATGCAGAATTCTGGGAAGTGGCAAGCTACGTCGTGACTGTCGTCGGTCTTCCCTTCGGTATTCTGGTTTACATTCTGGAACAACGCAAAGAGCGTCAAAATGAAGACGAAGAAGTCTACCAACGACTCTCAGATGAATACGCTGAGTTTTCGAAGCTTCTCCTTGAAAATGCGGATCTTAGATTGATCTCGGGTCATTCCGTGGTGATTCACCTGACTGATGAACAAACAGAGCGGAAGAAGATTATTTTTGATCTTCTGGTTTCGCTTTTTGAGCGAGCCTACATCTTGGTTTACGAAGAAGACATGTCGAAGCAGACCCAGCGTCTTTGGGCGACTTGGGAAGACTATATTCGATTTTGGTGCAAGCGCTCCGATTTCCGAGAGGCTCTTCCCGAATTGCTACAAGGCGAGGATCCCGATTTCGCAAATTATATGAAGAAGATTCTCTCGCAACATCAGATCACTTCGTAGACATTCATTTTAAGATACTGCCCCTCGGGAAAATGCGGAATAGCCGTATGATCCCACGCATTCCCACCGCGGAACAAAAGATGTCCCGATCGTTGCGACCTTAAAAAGCCCTTTTGAATTGCTTTATCAAAGGCTTCGCGATCAACCAAACCTGAGCACGAGCAGCTAACGAAGAGCCCACCCGGTTTCACCCTCTTCAAAGCTTCCGAATTCAAACGCACATAGGCCGATAGACCCTTATCCAAATCCTTTGACGATTTCACGAACGCAGGCGGATCACAAATCACGACATCGTACTGGCGCTCTTCCAAAGGCCAATCCTTCAAGGCATCTAACTTCAAGGCCTTCACCGAAGATGCGCCCTGGGCGTTACGAGCGGCAAACTGCAGGGCCGTTTCAGAGATATCCAAAAGATCAATCGAGACATCGGTTTTTCGCTTTTGGCTCCAATTCACAAACTGCGCCGACCAATGCCCCACATAACAACAAATATCCAGGACCTTTAAAGATCCTTGCTGATTTCGTGTTTCTAAATGCTTCAACACTGAGTGAATATTGAACGACTGATCTAAAAAAAGACCTGTCTTCTGACCCTGATAGAGATCACAGTGCAGCTCAAGAGTTTCCTTCCAGTCCCACGCATTGACTTGAACAGGGGCTTGGGTCCATTCAACATCTTTCACGGTTTGGACAAAGCGCGCCTCTTCATCCCGCAGCCCTTCGTGGGCTCGAACTCTGACATCGTTCCGATAGATAATGGCGGTGCGATCCCAAGGAAGGTCGGTAAGACCTTTTTCAAACGCTTGCTCAATCAAAATCTGAAGCATCTGCGGATTCTTGCGAAAAATTGAATCCATGCCGGCCGTTAGAATTTGAACAGCAAGGGCTTGCACTTTTTGATATTCGGCCAATCGATAGTAGTCGATCACAAGCCCAGGCAGACCATCGCCTTCACCAAAACAAAGTCGAAAACTTCCGCGAAAGCCTAAACTCTTTTTGCGCTCCCAGGCCTTCATCAATTTGTAAACGATGAAGGGACCCGATGCGGGATCTCCCGATGAGGTTCCAAAACTTAAGACTCGAAACGCGAGCTTCGAATTCAAATTTCCGTAGCCGCGCGCAAGGACCTCGCCACTTTCGGACTGCAACTCAACAGGAGCGCCATCAAACGGCAACTGAGGCGCCTTCTTCAACTCGTCTCGGTAAACCCACGGGTGCTGTAGCTTCACTCGGTAGGCGGCCTCTTTTTTAACTGTCCAAATTGTCATGGTCTTACTCTTTAAATGAATAGAAAAGAAATCGGGTCAAATTTTTCTTCTCGAAGTTATTATCAGACACCAAGATTAAAAGTCGCGCGCCATCGGAAAGTTCGGGCCCCCGGGTCAGCCCTTCCCAGTTGGCGCCAAGATCCTGCTCAAGGGTCAGGAGCTTCTTTTTCTCAACTCCGCCGTCTTCATTCAGTTTTACAGAGTACAGGGTTGCGCCCACGGATTTTGGATCGTTGGGTTCAACTCGCAAATAACGCTCGAAAACTAAAAGGTGGTTGTCCTTCCAATACAGGGCCTCGCTTAAGCCGCGCAGGACCTCTACTTTTCCTTCTGGAGCCGCATCTCTTTTATATGAGTAGGTCTTTTTGGCTTTCCATTTTTTTTCGAAATGAAATTCAAAAATCTCGATTTCACTTTTTTGGTTCTGGAAAAGAGGGAGTTCCGACATCATCCAGAGCTTCTTTTCATCTGTCGACACGGTCATCGACTCGAAGCCCGCATTGTTCGAAATTCCTTGGGTTTGCAGGCCGGTCTTTTCGGGAAGAACTTGTTTGGGAAGCGAAATCTCCTTCAACCACTTGTCTTTCGGATTCCAAAATCGAACCATCGGCGCCACTCGTGGTTTTTGGTTCAAATCCCCTTCAGAGCTCAAAAGAAGTCTGCCATCTGAAAAAACATAGACGGCTTCGGGATCAAGAACTTTCGACCCTGACGCTTCTCCAAGATAGATCATGTCGACAGGCTTCACAGACCACTGCTTTTTGTCCGGAGATTCGATCAACTCAAATTTGTAGATGCGCGGGTCGCCCGCTTTCCCGCCACGATCGTCACTCAGAGCCCACAAAACTTGATCACGATAGTGAAGGCCCGAAAGACCTCCAAGCCGAACCCCCTTAAACTCCATCTCGCTTTCGAAGGTTTGAGAGCTCAGCTGGGTTAAAGTTTGCGCCTGAACAAAGGCTAAAAGAAGAAATACTAACTGCGCCATCGAAGCTCCGTTTCTTTAACCGGATTTTGAAACTCCCTTTTCTCTTGAAAGTGGCGCGCCCATTCACCTTTCAAAGAGTAATACCACTTCGCTTGAGTGTCCGCGTCCTTGATCAGCATCAAACTGGGATCATACTTGAGCCCGTCTTGCTGCTTTCGAACGGCATCCAAATCTTGATACAAGAATCGATGCGCAAATTGGGAAATCAACGGCTTCACAAGACCTAACCAGGGGAGATCCCAGTACAACAAAGAATAAACACGAGTCTCCATGGGGCCGATCGGGCATAGGGCCGTCAAATTGTAGACATTCCGAGATCCCACCTGAATGTGCTCTAAGCGCACGCTCGGCAAAGTAAAAGTGATCTCGGTGGTCGGAGCTCCTCCCAAAATTTTGTAGGCCTTTGAATTCTTCGAGGGTGCATGCCGAACCATCTGGAAACCAAAATCCACCGGCGCAAATTTCTTCTTTTTCTCGTAAGACGACTTCTCGGAGCGCCAAAACCAGGATTTGTGCACATAAGGCCCATGCGCCGGATCCATCAAACCAATCACGGCATGATCCAAATGGCAGGGAAATAGCGCCTGCTCCACAATTCGAGGTTGCACATCCAGGGGCAAGGTCGCCATCGTGGGCGGAAGCGGAACTTTTTCCGGCGCTGGGTTTTCTTTGTCAGACAAGAAGATCCAAATCACACCCTGCTTTTCAAGAACAGGATAATGTTTCACTCGAATTTTCGTGCAGTCCAAATCCTGACCTTCACACAGCGAGGGAATCTCCGTGCACACACCTTGAGAATTAAATTTCCAGCCATGATAGGGACATTCAACTTGGTCCCCGACCATTCGCCCATAAGAAAAAGGAATCCCTCGATGAGGACAAATATCACGAATCGCGTACACCTCGCCGCTTGGTTTTCGAGCGAGGACGATCGGTTCTTGATTCAAGATAAGGCTTTTGAGCTGTCCCGGTTTAACATCCCGACTCAAAGCCCCGATGTACCAAACATTCCTTAAAATTTCTGTATTCATTTCTTTTCCTGCCGTGCCTGCGCAAGTCGTAAGGTATTTTGCATCAACATCATAATTGTCATCGGCCCCACTCCACCTGGAACGGGCGAGGCGGCCTTTGCGACCTTGTCTAATCCCTCGAATCTCACATCCCCACGAACCTTCTTCGGACCGTCGCGGTGAATTCCAACATCAAGAACGATCGCACCCTTTTTGAAATCTTCCGCACCCAAAAGCCCGGGCTTTCCGGCGGCGACCACCACCAGATCCGCGGACTTTGTGATCTGTTGGAGATTTCGTGTTCGTGAGTGGCAAACCGTGACCGTGGCATCGGCATTCAGAAGTAGAAGCGCCATCGGCTTTCCCACAATCAAACTTCGTCCCACAACCACACAGTGAAGGCCCGCGACGTCGATCTGATAATGTTTTAACAACTCCATCACGCCCGCGGGTGTGCAAGACACCGCAAGGGCGCGCCCGCGTGCCAAGGCCCCCAAAGACGTTTTCGTGAATCCGTCCACATCTTTTTCAAAGGGAATCAAATCAATAATCGGCTCTTCCTTCAAATGGGCTGGCAGTGGCATCTGGACAAGAATCGCATCAACACCCGAGTCCTGGGATAAACGACGAATTTCCGTTTCAAGATCTTTTTGAGAAATGTCAGCTGGCCAGCGCCAAACTTTAGATTCAAAGCCCAGCTCCAGTCCCATTTTTTCCTTCAGACCGACGTAGATCTGACTGGCCGGATCCTCACCGACGAGCACGACATGCAACGACGGCTTCCGCCCCCAGGCGCGCACAAATTCCGCGACCTGGGATCGCAACGTCTCTTTGTGGATTGCCGCTACTTTTTTGCCATCCAGGAGCTGAAAATCTTGAGTCATGCAAACCTCTTCTTTCGTATATCTTTTCAAGGGGTTAGAATTCAACCTTATTCGCAAAAAGAGGGTTGACCCAACCCCCTGAATTGTCTATGAGTTGGCTTGCCCTTCAATTCAGCAGGAGTGGAATTATGGCCGAAAAAGTGAAACTCTCAAAAGACGGAAGTTCAATTGACTTCGTTCAATCAGAAAGCCTCCCAACTTCTGTTAAAAAATTTCGTCAATCTCCTGAAATCGAGGGTTTCTACCGTTTTATCTTCGAAAACGATCTTCAGAAAGAGGCCTACGAGATTCTTAACAAAATCATCGAAGAACGAAAGCTGAAGAAGGCTCAAGCCAAGAAAGAAGCGAAAGAAGCAGCGCGCCTCGAAAAGACGCTTGCTGCCGAACAAGCCAAAAAGCTGAAGGCCGCCGCGAAAGCCGAGGCCAAAGCTGCGAAAAACTCAAAGCTGACTGTCAAAGCAGCTCCCGCAAAGGGCGCAGCGAAAGCTCCGGTCGCCAAGGCTGCAAACAAAGCCTCCGCAAAAGCCGCCCCGAAAGCTGCAAAGGCCCAAAAGCCAGCCAAAGCTGCTGCTAAAAAGGCCGCGCCCGCAAAGAAAGCCGCCAAAAAGAAGTAGGGCAATCTAAAGGTTCGGAACCCGATCCGAACCTAGGACCCCGAAGCTCTCCTCACGAGTTTCAAAGGGCTTACGCCTTTGCAAAAGTCCCCTCGCACTGAGGAGGATGTATGCGTCATTTGAAAAATTCAAAGGGTCAAAGTCTTGTCGAATATCTTGTTCTCGTCTGCCTGATTGCGGTTGGCTCCATGGCTGTCGTTCGCGTAGTTGGAAAAAATGTCCGTGTCCAGTTTGCCAATGTCTCTCGAGCCTTGGGGGGCGAAGGCGAAGCTCTTCAATCAGAAAGGGTCACAGCCGAGGACTACTCGAAACGGGACTTCAATGACTTTATGAAGGGCACCAACAGCCGTGATCGAGAATAAATCGGGGCAATCAACGCTGGAAGGCTTGCTTGTCCTTCCCCTCGGTCTTGTCACGGTGTCGCTCCTTGTTCTCACCGCGAGCGTTTCGGCTTCGTATTTTTGGGCTCGTTATCAACTCTATGAGGCCGTGATCTGCCTTCAAGATGAAGACCCCTGGGCTTGCAAATCCCAGTTTCACCGAAAAATGCGGAGTGTGACGTCCTATGTTCGAGTCCAATCCTTGGATCTTTCAAAGACTCCTCATCTCTATCGAGGCCATTGCCGACTGGGAGTTTCCTTCCTGGGTCGCTCGGTTCTTGAGATCACAAAACAGATCCCTCGTTGATCAACGGGGTTTTGTCCTTGTCTTCATGGGAGCCATTCTCATCATGGGGCTTTTGGTGACGATGACTCTCACATCAAGTCTGATCGTTCTGCATAACAAAATGCAAACGGTCCACCTGTGTCGAACCAAAACTCTTCAGATTCAAAAAGAGGTTCGACCTTTCGCTGAGCGCCTTCTGTCTTTGAATCCCGTAGCTCGAACCCTCCGTCTTGCCAAAATCAAAGTCGAAACGAAGCTGGCTCTGGCCATCGCGGCGGCCAATAAACCGGCAATTGCTTACTACCTTATTGAACGACAGCGAATCGTAAGCCAACAGCGCCAGCTCGATCAGCTTCAAAAGTCGATCTTGTCTCACGCTAACCTGAAGCTACGGCTTCAATCTTACCAAGCTCAAACCGAACTCCGCCGCCAATTGCAGGAGCTCGCTCAACGACAGTCTGCTTGGGCCACAACCGCATATCAAATCCTTGCTCCAAAGATCCCCACCCTGGCCCTCCGACGGACAGACCGCCGGATCGCTCCGACCTATGAACCTCGAGAAAATTTTGAAGCCTTTCAGGCTGTCCGACTTTCTTGGATCCAGCACTACAAACTTCGTGGATGGCTTCAATCCACCCGTTGGGGAACAGGTTTGATCCACAACGAGTGCCAGGCCACTTTAGAGGAGACGACATGGCAACCAAAAATTCGAAAGGCCAGGCCCTCATCGAAATGATGTTGGTCCTTGTCCTGTTTTTGATCCTTTGGATCTTTGTGCAGAAAAGCTTCGAAAAGGGAAAAAAAAGAATGAACAAATGGGAGCTCGGAAATGAAACTCAAACTCGATTTCGAAAAAATCTGGCAAAATGAAAAACTGAAGTTCTCAGTTCTTTTCCTAAGTCTGGGGATTTTGTCATATTGGATCTCTCGCGAGCCAGCTCAACAGCCTAAGGATACTTCCGAGCCCGCGGTGCAGATCGACTCTCTTATCCCCGACGGATTCGTTCTTTTACCGCTCGAACTCGTCAATCGGGATGCGCTGTCGTCAATCGTGGGCTCAACGGCTGTTATTGATCTGTTTTCCGTGAATTCACAAACGCTCAATCCATCAAAAAAGATCGCGTCGCGGGTCAAAATTATCCGAAGTCCTCGAAATCCAGATCAATTTGCCCTGCTGGTTCCTGAACACGAAACTCATTCGATCTTTCAGCAGGCCGGCCCTTACTTCGCTGTGATTCAGAACCGAGCGACCCGAGGGACTCGAATCGTTCCGAAAAGTTCAGCCCCTCAAGTTCAGATTTCTTACCAGGAGTAAAAAATGAAAAAAATTGGCGTGATTCTTCTTCTCGGTTGTGGATTTTCGGCCTTCGCACAAACTCTTTATGTCCATCCCAGTGTCGACTTGCGTGCGATTCCCGAAATGCATCGGCCTCAGCTGGCTGCCCAACAGCGCCTAGCCCTTCAAGAAAGAGTTGGCGTTCGCGATGATCTGATGGGTGCGACAACCGCATTCCTACAAGGCTTGGTAGGTCTGCAAGAATTTGAAAAGTCACTTTGGCATTGGTCTCAGAGTGGTTTTTCAGACGAAGAGCGATGGATTCTTCTCGACGTCTTCGAGAAATCGTCGAACTTGCGTCCCAGCCTGCGCACTTGGAAGTGTCGGATTTCAGCTAGGGCTCAGGGCTGCTCACTACAAAATCTAGAAACCTGGAAATTGCCAAAACGTTTGCAAGACTATGAAGGCCTGATCCTCGATGGTCGTGCGTATCCTTCTCGCGGTTGGGAAAAGATTGAAGTTTCAGACACGTTCTACAGCTGGGTCTTTGTGTCTTCGAAGTATCCCGACTACCAGTTTCGCGGCACTTGGAAACAGTTACAAAGTCAGACTTTTGATCCGGAGCCTCTTGTTCAGGGTTCTTGCCAAAACCCCCAAGCTCATCCTGATATTCAAGCAATCGCCCACGAGCTCTACTACGGCGATAACTGCCGACGTCCGAGTCTGCCCGCTTCACTCTCACAACCGAGCTTCTACGATCGTCATAAAAAAACGATTTGGTGGACGGTCGGAGCTGTTGTCGGAGCCAGTCTCCTTTCTCAACTGAGTTCAAAAACGATCGTTATCGATAAGCCCCGCTTCTAAAGAAAGCGGAAACGAGGATCCTCATGAGGAGTAAAGGCGAATCTGTTCACCAAACTGAATCTTCGTGATGCGGTCCTCGCGGATCGTTGTGGTGGCCTTTTGAGGTGCATCTTGGTGCGGGTACTGATGGAAAATCATGGGAGACTCTTCGAGAGCCGGGATCCCGGCTTTGACCGAATCTTTCAAAGCTTGGAGATTCGTGAACAGACTGCTCGACTCAATCGGAGAATCACTTCCAAAACTGATCGGGATGCGAGCTCGGCTTAACGCCTGCCAAGGAAATGCGTAACGGGATAAGCTTCCCAGCCGCTCCTTCAGCCACTTTTGATCCGAAAACCAATGACAGGGCTGCAAATGACAGCGCACATGAACCGATTTGAGGACTTGAAGGGTCTCGGGACGCAGCACCTCGGCATGCTCCAGATGAAATCGACCCGAGAAACCTTCAGCGTAGAGTTTGCGAGCTAAAAGAGCGACCTGATGAACAGCTTCGTCCCCCAACGTATGCAGGGCAACTTCGAATCCCTTTTGCCAGCAGGATTTGAAGACCTCGGAGATCTCTTGCAGACCCCAGTTCAGTTGACCTTTCTGGTTTTGCCCCGAGTAGGGTTGTGAAAGAAAGGCTGTTTCAGAACCCAAAGAACCATCGACAAAAATTTTGATGCCTCGAACTTTCATTCGATCGGACTCTTGTCGACGTGCTTCGATGGCTTCTTGAAGAGCCCGAGAAAAGTCTTGAAGATTTTCACAAGAGAACCAGTGCTCGACGTGCAAAAGTAAATCGCTCTGAATCTCCCGATGAAGTTGCCATTGCTCGAGGTTCGACGTCATATCACGAATGTGGGTGAAGCCCGCTTCATTGAAGATTTCGGCCCCGCGAATAAGATGGTGGCGCTTTTCTTCACGGGAAATGGGTGGAAGAGAAAAGAGTCCGTGAATGTGGGCCGACTCTCGTAACACGCCCGTTGGCAACCCTTCCTGATCTAGTTCGACATCCCGAGGAAATTCAGCAAGATCCCAGTAGCCGAGCTTCTTTAAACCAATCGTGTTGACCCAACTCGAATGACCGTCTGCTCTAGAAAGAAAGACCGGAGTTTCTGGAAACGCCTGATCTAAAAAACTTCGATGAACGCGAAAGTCCACCGGCCATCGGTTTTCGTCCCATCCGAATCCCACAAGCCAGGGTCCCTGAAAGTAGGAGCGCGGAGGGTTCGAGATAAGAAGATCTCGCGGATCCTCGATCGTTTTCAGATTCCAAAGAGTTCCGACTTGGCCGGTTGCAAGCCAGTGAACATGACTGTCATACAGATTTGAAAGAACCGTTTCCTTCTCGAAAAACATAAGCCCCCTAGTTTTGCGGCAAGGGGGCTGAAAAATCAACTTGGTCTGAAACTTAGAGCGTTAGCGCGTGGGACCGTTTGGAATTCCACCCGGGCCACCCGAAGGTGAACAACCCACGCCGACACATCCAGGAGCGCCGGGACCACCAGGTCCTCCGGGATAACCCGGACCACCAGGAAATCCACCGGGACCTCCGGGACCAGGTCCGTAGCCAGGACCAGGTCCGTAGCCGGGTCCAGAACCCGGTACACCAATGGATCCACCGCCTGAAAAGCCGTAGCCGCCATACTGAACCTGCTGAATTCGCATCAACAAAGAGTTAAGTTCCATTTGAAGAGAAGACAAGGTTTGCTGACGGCGCATTTCCGTCTGAATCATCTGTTGCTGCTGCTGCATATACATCAGCGGGGCTTGCATTTTGCACTGGATCATTTGCTGATACAGTCTCCACCGCAACATAGCTACGAAGCCCATGCCGCCCATCATCGGGCCCATACCCATGCCGCCCATCATCGGGCCCATCATGAGACCGCCGCCCATCGCAATTCCGCCGCCCATCATGGGACCCATGCCCATGCCACCCATCATCGGGCCCATCATGAGACCGCCGCCCATCGCAATTCCGCCGCCCATCATCGGGCCCATACCCATGCCGCCCCAGGGATAACCATTCATCCCCCAAGGAGTCATGCCGGGAATAAAGACGCCAGCGCCTGCTTGTGGTCCCCACATTCCGTGGGGATAACCCCAAAGCGGATTTCCAGCATGGCCACTGATCCCACCGTTACAACCGAAAGATCCTGTTCCCGTACCGCCACCAATCATGCCGCCGATTCCATTCATGATGAGTCCGGCACCAGGCAAATAATTGAAGTAATTGTTATCAGTCGGAAAGCCTTGAGCTGAATTGTACTCGGCGATCATTCGAGTTTGTCGTTGAGCTGCGTAGATTAAAAGACCGCCACCCAAAATACTCGCGATGCTGCCAGCCCAGTTTGGCTCGCTCTTGTAGCTTTGTCGTCGTCGCATATCGCAGCCGACGCAAACGTCCCCTTCGGTGCGGGCATCATCATAGACGCCATCGCGTACATCACGCTTGAATTCGCGAGTGGCTTGGCGAAAATCCTTTTCAAGTTGCTTTCTTCGCGCTTGCAAAGCTTCAATCTCTCGGGCGAGCTGAGCTTGATTCGCGACCGCCTCTTGATAACGTTCAACTGTCGTACCGCATGCGGTTCGATCGGTTTGGTGAAGAGCCTTGGGCGATGTGATCACAACTTGATTCACAATTAAACACACGCTCGAGCCAATGATGTTTCGATTTCCCGAACGAATGTTACAGGACGAACGCCAATCAGCTGCTGTAAAGGCCGAAAGCTTCTCAGGTACGACTTTATTATCAGCCGAATTTCGCGATCCACCAATCGGCGCGGCGACTTGAGGTTCATCTTTCTTCTCAGTCTTCGCTCCAGGGCCCAAAGCCGGCTCATCATCCCGACCGATCCAGTCCGAGCAAGTCTTTCCGCTTACGACATGCATCTTGATATCATTGACTGCCGTATCTTTAAGGTACCTTCGAAGATACCGCTCAGACTCTCGCACTTCTCGTGTAATTCGGTTGAGGTCTTGTCGTTTTTCGCGAATCTCATCCGCCAAGTCTTTTTGCTCTTCGCGGATCTCAATCATCCAATCGCTTTCGTTGACGGCGCCATCTCCAGGACGGATTCCCCAGGGACAGTGCTGCATGCCACCGTAAAGACCCGCTCCCCACATTCCTTGATAAGCGAATGACTCTGAACCGAGGGCCAAACCCACCATCAAAGCCATAACTCCGCGAGCTTTTCGCATCATAAAGAACTCCTCAAACTTTCGTTCCCATCTTTTCTATCGTCATATTGAGACAGGAACTTGACCACAAATCCTTTGCCTGAGCCTGGAAATGCGCCCTAAACTCCTCTTTATATGATGAAGCAAACGATTCTTTGTGTCGATGATGAAATCGACAATGTCGAGGCCCTGGAACGTCTATTTCGCAAGAAATACAAGGTGTTAAAGGCGACATCGGGTTCTGAAGCTTTGGCTCTCCTCGACCAACATCCTTACGAAGTCGCGGTGATCCTCACCGACCAAAGGATGCCTCTGATGACGGGCGCACAGATGCTCGAAAAAAGTATTGAGAAAGCGCCGAATGCTGTTCGACTTCTTCTTACGGGATACACCGATCTGGAGTCCGTGATCGAAGCCGTGAACAAGGGACAAATTCACCGCTACTTGCAGAAGCCATGGGATCCCGTTGATCTTCAGCAGACCGTCGATCAAGCCGTCGAGCGATTTCATCTCCGACGCGAGCTTGAGATCAAAAATGCTCAACTTGAAAAAGCTCTCGTGGAGCTCAAAACCCTGGACCAGACCAAAACACAGTTCATGATTCTGATCAATCACGAGCTGAAGACACCTTTAACCTCAATTTTGAATTTTCTAGCCCTTTTGACAGAAACAGAACTTAAGAGTGAGCAGCAGACTTACGTCGATCGAATCCAAAAAAGTGCAGATCGACTTCGCAACCTAGTGGACGATGTGCTTCTGTTGATGCGCGCGGAAACCAGTCAGCTTCGTCCAACGCGAGCCCAAGTGCGAATTGCCCAGGTCATACAAGATCTTCCTGTTCAGCTCCAAGAGTCGATTCAGAAAAAGGGACAAAAGGTCAGTTTGCAACTTGACGAAGACTCTCTAGATACAGACCCCTTTGTTCTTCGTGAGGTTCTCCACCGTCTTTTGCACAATGCCCATAAATTTGGATCTGAAAAAACTCTGATTGATGTGAAGGTGACGAACCGGGGATCGAAATTCGAGATTGCGGTTTTCAACCGGGGCTCAAAGATTGATCTCACGAAGGCCGAAAAGTTGCTTCAACCCTTTTTCTTGGATGAGAGTGTTCTTCACCATTCCGTTGGAACCGGCATGGGCCTTGCCATCTGCCAGTCGCTTCTAAAAACTCTTGGATCTTCACTTGAGTTCGATAACACCTCAGAGGGCGTCCTCGTCAAGTTTCATCTAAGTCGCGATTCCAGCTCAATCTCTTAAGTCACTCGGGAAAGCCGAGTGTCCGCGACGAAGATCGGACAGCGGACTCAAACTGTCTTTGCGCTTTTCTTGGCAAGTGTCGCGATCTTGCTCGACTCTTCGAGCATGAAAAAATTGATTCTTCTTTGCCTGATGCCTTTCACATTTGTTCAAGCCAGAGAACTTCTTCTAGAAGTTGGGGAAACCAAATCGCTTCCTCTGATCGGATCTCGCGTATGGGTCGAGCGAGGCGCAATTCTGAAAGCCGAAGTTCGAGCTCAGCGCCTGCTGATCACCGCGAAGAAGTCTGGATCTTCTCAGATTCGATCGGGTGATGACCTCTACTCAGTGCAGGTGATCGACCAGGACCGCCGAAACTTGTACGAATTTCTGAAGGCAGAAGCTGCGAAGACTCCCGGTCTCAAGATTGGGCTACAAGGGGGTGAGGTCGAAGTTGAAGGCTATCTTCACGATTGGAAACAGTGGAAGGCCCTACTCCACGACCGACACTTCGAAGCCACATACCGCATGAAAGCCCGAATGGCGCCTCCACTTCAGAATCAACTGCAGAAACTTATTGATCAAGACCTCACTTCGCAAGGACTGCTGAGTATGAATGTCCATACGAGTCCCCATCTGCACGTTCGTCTTCACCCCGATCAACCAGGCCTTGATCTTTACCGAAAGTATTTTCAAAGAATGGGGATTGAAGTCCACGTCCTTAAGGAAAGTCTGACGATGGAACCGAGCGTTCGAGTTCAAATCACGGTGGCCGAAATCTCCAAGAAGTTCTCGCGAAATTTGGGAATGAATTGGCTTGATGGCCAGGGGCAAGCCCGCTTCGATATTCTCCCCACCGGCCTTGTAAACTCTGAAACCCTGCAGGCGACTCTCAGTGCTCTCGAGACACAAGGACATGCGAAGCTTCTGGCAAGTCCGAACTTGATCTGTCGTAGCGGAAAAGAAGCCGAATTTTTAGCGGGCGGTGAGTTTCCTATCAAAATTCTCAACTTTCAGGTTCAAGATATCGTCTGGAAAAAGTATGGCGTGCTGCTGAAGATCAAGCCGGTCGCCGATAGCTCGGGGAAAATGAGTCTTTCCATTGAAACGGAAGTCTCCAGTCTGGGGCCCCTGGTAGATGGAATTCCCTCGATCGAGTCCAACAAAGTTTCCAGTCACTTTGATATCAGTCACAGTCAGGTCATCGCGCTTTCGGGGCTTTTGCGGGACCAAACATCCCGCGGGCATCAGGGACTTCCCTGGCTGTCGCAACTGCCGATCTTGGGGGCCCTTTTCTCCAGTCAGAATTATCTATCTCAGAAAACAGAGCTCGTGATCTTTGTGCGTCCCACCCTGATGAATGAACCCTCACAACTTTCTGATACAAAATCAAGCCCGCAGCATCTGGAGACTCCAATTGGAAATTCAAAGACTCTATAAAGAGATTAAATCTTCGGTCGATCAACTTTTCGGCGCGCAACTCTTAAGTCCACATGAGGTTCAGGCCCAAAATCAGTTTCGATCGTTTATCGAAGAAAAGATTGCTCTTGTGCCAGAGGCCTTTCGAGAGCGACTTGCTCATGAGTTCTTCGGTTTAGGTCCCTTGAACGTTCTGCTAGACGACCCTTCTCTGACTGAGATACTTGTGAATGGCCCCGACTCCGTTTGGTTCGAGAAAAACGGAAGGCTTTACAAGCACGATGATCACTTCTACTCGAGCGTGAGCTTTGAAAACGCACTCGAAAGACTTTCGGCGGCTGCGGGAAAGCACCTCAGTCTGAATCATCCATTCCTAGAGGGACACCTTCCTGGAGCCCGAATCTCGATCGTTGAAAGAAGTCTGACTCATGCTTCAACGATAATCTCGATTCGAAAGCACCCAAAGAATCCGTGGACCTTCGATCGTTTGGAGACCGTAGGTTGGTGCACGACCGAAGACAGGCTTTTGCTTGAAAAGCTCGTTCAATCCGACCGAAACTTTTTAATAATTGGAGAAACGGGATCTGGAAAGACGTCGATTGCGAATGCGTGTTTACAATCCCTAGGTCCCAGCGAGCGCGTTATTGCCATCGAAGATAGTTCAGAGCTTCAACTTCCAAACCAAGCCTCGATCAAGCTCCTCACTCGGGATGATCCCTTTGGAGAGCTCATGAATATTGACCAGCAAGAGCTTTTACGAAGGTCACTGCGACTTAGACCGGATCGACTTGTTATGGGAGAAATTCGAAATAAAGAAGCGAAAGATTTTCTGATGCTGCTTGCGACAGGACACAAGGGGTGTTTTGCGACCCTGCACGCCGAGAAAGCGAACGAGGCCTTGATACGTCTTGAGATGCTCATTCAGTTGGGAGCTCCTCAATGGAGTCTGTCGGCCATCCGCCGGCTTATTTTCTTAAGTCTGCACGCGATTGTCGTGACAGGACGAAACCGTGCCGGTCAACGTCAGCTCCAGGGAATCTACAAGCTCAGCTCGCTGGAAGATTCAGGTCTAACGTTGGACTCTGTGGCTTCGAAGGCTCGAGAGACCACTTCTTCAGAATGGGCTTGATCCGAATCTTTCACAACATTCTTCGGAGTTGAATCCTTCATAAAGAACCGATCTGTCATCTGTCGAACGACTTGAGACTTCACATTATCCGTGGACTTATACTGGCTCGCTGCGAGTTTCGAGTTTTGAGCCGGGATCTCGGAGGGTCCTGCTTCCATCGCTGAGCCTGCGAGCTGATCCGAGAGAGTCACCCGATCCAACACTGGATCAAGAACTTGAGGGCGTCCTATTTGGGGGGCCCCAGGTCTTACAGGATGTGCTCTTGAAACATCGTAAGTTCCCGTTCGCGCATTGGGCGGAAGGATTCGGCTGATTTTCTGCATTTCACACCTCCTGTGTGCTTCGAGAGAACCATCCTGGTCTCCCACTTTCTTGATCGGAAGCTTTTGTTTCAACTTGAGACTGGGATTCAGGAACTAGACTTTGGTGCAGCAAATCTCACGGATTTGAGACAATTTCCACCCCGGGAACTTTCGTCAGATTTTACAGATTCTGGCAAAAGTCTAAGCACTTACGACCCCCCATCTTCGCTAGTTTTAGCCCGACATGGACTCGTGTTTGCATCTTTTCATCTTGAAACAACGTCGATCTTTAGAGGATTCGAACAAGGGGGGCTCAAAATGAAACACATCCAATCACAAAGCGACTGGTTTTATGAAATTCGTCCCTACGCCATTATTGGAATTGGTGTTGCGGGTTTTCTAGCAAAAGTGGTGTTTCCAGCTGGGTCTTCTCACTGGGGAATGCTCTGCTTCCTCTCAAGTGCGGTGCTTGTCGCGGCTGGCGCCTTTATCCTTTCAGCTCGAAAGGACTATCGCAAAGCCAACACTTGGATGCGATAATCCCCTAAACTCCCGAAGGACTTTTCTTCATATCCTCGAGATGCTTTTCCGCTTGCGCGCTTAATCGGATTCCAACCTCAACCAGTTGATCGCGATGAACTTCGCTTGGGCAATCCGACATTAAACATGTCGCCTTCGCCGTCTTCGGAAATGCGATCACCTCGCGAATGGCGTCCGTTTCACACAGCAACATGACCAGACGATCCAATCCCCAAGCAATACCTCCGTGAGGAGGAGTTCCATACTTCAAGGCCTCTAAGAAAAAACCAAACTTATGCTGGGTTTCTTCCGGCGACATGCCGAGAACGCGGAACATCGCCTGCTGGATCTCATTTCGATAAATCCGAATCGAGCCGCCCGCCATTTCATAGCCGTTGCAAACCAAGTCATAGGCCTTCGCAAGCATTTTGCCGTAGGCCTTTTCGTTGTTCTGGATCAAATCATCGTAAGAGGCATCCTGGGGCGAGGTAAACGGATGGTGTCGCGCGACCCAGCGTTTGTCGTCGGGCGAATACTCAAGCAGAGGGAAATCTGTGACCCAAAGAAATTTGTACTCTTTGGTGTTGATCTGCTTCAGCTCTCGTCCTAGGTGCAAGCGCAGAACGCTTAAGCTTGCGCACATCACATCAAAATCATCGGCCACAATTAAGGCCGCGTCACCCTGTTGGGCCCCAC
Organism: Bdellovibrionales bacterium; assembly: GCA_046336915.1. Classification (GTDB taxonomy): domain Bacteria; phylum Bdellovibrionota; class Bdellovibrionia; order Bdellovibrionales; family Bdellovibrionaceae. The sequence continues at coordinate 26,024 of JBKDHV010000128.1, read as the reverse complement.
AGGCTTGCATCATTTCTTTCAGCTTGTCGGCTGAGAAAAATTTCGAAACTGGCGAGCTGACTCCTTCTGCGTCCCACTTAATCCACACAAGTCCCTTGGCTCCCGCTTTTTTGGCCATGTCGGTCAGCTTGTCGAATTGAGTGCGCGAAAAGGCGCCTCCCGTTGGAACAGGAAGTCCGCGGATAAATCCGCCGCGAGCCAGAGTTTCGTCAAAGACTTTAAATCCTGATCCCTTCACAACTTGAGACAGATCGCGAATCTCCATTCCAAAGCGCGTGTCCGGTTTATCAGATCCATAGCGATCCATGGCCTCTTGATAAGACATTCGCGGTATCGAACCTACATCGATCCCTTTGATCTCTTTCCAAATTGTGCGCAAAAGCTTCTCGTTGATGCTGACGATGTCTTCAACGTCGATAAAGCTCATCTCGATATCGATCTGAGAAAACTCAGGCTGCCGATCCGCTCGCAAATCCTCATCGCGGAAGCAGCGAGCAATCTGAAAGTAACGATCGTACCCAGAAATCATTAAGAGTTGCTTCAAAGTCTGCGGTGACTGAGGAAGAGCGTAGAAAGTTCCAGGATTCACACGAGAGGGCACAAGATAATCGCGCGCGCCTTCGGGCGTGCTCTTGTACAGAATGGGAGTTTCCACTTCCATGAAGCTGTTGTCGGTCAAAAACTTTCGCACCAACTGAAGCACGCGGTGTCGCACCTTCAAGCTGTTTTGTAAGACAGGAGAACGCAAGTCCAAGTAGCGATATTTCAGACGAAGCATTTCGTTCACATTCGTGTCGTCAATTTGAAACGGAGGTGTGGCGGCTTCACTTAGAATTTCGCAACGAGTGGCCTCGACCTCGATTTCACCGGTTTGAATTTTGGCATTGGTCATTCCTGCGGGGCGAGCTCGCACGATGCCTTCGATGGCGACAACGTACTCACCTCGAAAGTCTTTGGCCGATTGGGTGTCTGACTTTTTTGGATCAAGTACGACCTGCAACAATCCTTCTCGATCACGAAGATCAATGAAAACCAACGAGCCATGATCTCGCCGTGTATTCACCCAGCCCATCAGGACAACTTTTTGTCCGACATGAGTCTTGTTGAGCAGTCCGCAATAATGAGTTCGCTTCAGTTCTTTAACAAATTTTTGTGAGGCCATGCGCGTTAGGCTCTCACAGCTTGAATCCAGAGTCAAAAACCACTAGTTTTTAGGTCTTATAGGAAGTGCTTATGGCCAAATTTACGATCGATCATAACGTGAAGCATCCAACAGACAAGACCTTCGAAAAAGTCCAAAAAGTTCTCGAAGGCGGGACCGAGTTGAAGAAATTTGACCCCAATATTCAGTGTGACTTCGATCCCACATCCAAGACCTGCCACATCAAGGGCTCTCAGTTCAAAGCTGAGCTTAAGGTTGCGCCGGCCGGAGAAGGCTCGAAAATCTCTGTCACGGTGGACCTTCCTTTGCTCTTGTTGCCCTTTAAAAGCAAAATTTCGGAATCCTTGAGCAAAATGTTTGATAAACATTTGGGTTGAGGACTCGAAGAATAGGTCATCTGAGTTATGGCGAAAGCCCGCAAACCCTCTGGAATAAAACCAGCCGTGAAAAAGAAAGGTTCCCAGGAGCCTGCGAAGACTCGCGCGGCCACCTCTCGAACCCGCTCAATCAAAAAGACGGCCAAGACTGAAGAGGCCCGCCAGGTTCAGGCGGTCCTCGTTGACCAGGATGAGCCCCTCACAACGGTCGTGGAACCTCTTGAGCCCACGACTGAGGTCGAAGTTGACCCTGAAACCTTGGATGAGACCAAGGCTCTTGCTCCGATCACAGAACCTGGACTCTCCACCACAGACCCCCTGATCTTGTACCTTAATGAAATTCGGAAGTATTCGGTTTTGACGAAGGATCAAGAGTTTGAAATCGCCAAAAGATACTTCGAAACGAAGGACCCGCTGGCCGCACAAGAGCTGATTAAGGCGAATCTTCGCTTCGTCGTCAAAGTGGCCGCAGAGTACTCTCGTTTCGGCGCGAAAATGATTGATCTGATTCAAGAGGGCAATGTGGGTCTCATGCATGCGGTGAAAGAGTACAATCCCTACAAAGGCGCTCGGCTGATCACCTATGCTGTTTGGTGGATTCGTGGCTACATTCAAGAGTATCTGATGAAGCAGTTTTCGATGGTGAAAATTGGCACGACCCCGAACCAAAGAAAGCTTTTTTATCAACTTCAAAAACAAAAAGAAGAACTTGAGCGATTGGGCCATCAAGGTGTCGAGGCCTTGAGTGCGAAGTTGGGAATTCCTCTTGAAGAAGTCGAGTCGATGCAGAACCGCCTGACCCATCGAGATGTGAGCCTTGATAAACCGTTGACGGCTGATGGAGATGCGACCCTTCAAGATGTTCAGGGCCGGTACGACGAAACGCCCCTGGATGAAAAGTTAGCTCAGAATGAAATGGTAGAACTGCTTCGAACGAAGATTGATGAGATCCGTCCTCATCTTAATGAGCGAGAAAAAATCATCCTTGAAGAGCGCCTGCTCAACGATGAACCCCTGACCCTGCAAGAGATCGGGGAAAAATACGGCATCACGAGGGAAGCTGTTCGGCAGGCCGAAGCCCGCCTGATGAAAAAGATCCGGGATCGAATGGGTCTTCAAGAATAGATCGAAACGTCTTCGATCCAGCCTAAGACATTTCGACTTCACTTGTACCAAGACTCAGCTGTAACTTCGCTCGGAGCCTTTGAACAGCTTGCGCGTGAAGTTGCGAGACTCGAGATTCTGTCACACGCAGAACCTGACCGATCTCCTTTAAGTTGAGGTCTTCGTAATAATAGAGCGAAAGAACAAGGCGTTGGCGCTCAGGCAGCTCTTCAATGGCCTTGGCCACGATATCCTTGACTGTTTTGACGTTCAGCTGATTGAGGGGGTTGAAGGCCCTTGAGCCCTCAAGCAGGTTCATGATTGAACGCTTGTCACTGTTATCAAAAGTCTGCTGATCATCAATCGAAAGTAAAGAGACGGGGCGAACTTGGTGGACGAGGTCGTGAAATTCATCCATCGAAATTTTCAAGGCCTTTGCGACCTCTTCATCCGTTGGAGATCGACCCAGCTCTTGTTCAAGATTGACCATGGTTTTATCGAGGACCTTGGCTTTGTCGCGAATTGAGCGTGGGACCCAATCCTGAGAGCGAAGTTCATCAAGGATGGCCCCGCGGACACGAAATTCGGCGTAGGTCTTGAACTTGTTGTCGCGAGTGGGATCGTACTTTTCAATGGCGTCCATCAAGCCAATGACGCCCGCTGAAATCAAATCATCGAGTTCAATATTCGAAGGCAAACGAACCGCGATTTTCTGAGCGATATATTTAATCAGAGGAGCATATTCCTGGATCAGCTCATCCTTTTGCTTGGGAGTCAGCTTCCGAGGATCCTCTTTGTATTTTTTGAGCAACGCGGACTGTTTCGCCATATCACTTCCTGTGTGAGAAACAATTTCAGTTTAAAATCCGAACTTCATTCCTTGAAAGTCCTGTTCCACTTAAGCTGTGCCAACGACCTGTTCCCAGAACATCTGCAATCCACGATTGGATTCAGGCCGAAAGTCTTCACCTATTAGCTCTAGGGCCAGCTGGCGAGTCGCGCGAGTGCTGCTGGTTGCGGTTTCTTGACGCATAAAGAGCTTTTGCTGCTGATTGGCCTTTTTGACAGTTGTATCGAAGGGAACGCTTGCAAGAAATCGAAGCTGAATCGAAAGGAATCGGTCACAAACGTCCTGAAACCGAAAGAAAAGCTGTCGACCCTCTTCTTCGTCTCGAACCTGATTGCAGATGATCGAAAACTTTTGTCTTTTGAATTTCTGGTGAAGAACCTTGATCAGGGCATAGGAGTCGGCAAGCGACGATGGATCAGGAGTCAAGATCACACAGATCTCGTCAGCGGCGGCATTCAAGTAAAGCACATGATCTGAGATTCCTGGTGCCGTATCGACGAGAACCGTATCGAAGCGCATGGGAAGTTGTGAAAGGCCATCGATGAGGACTTTCTTTTCCAGAGATGTCATCGTGTTGTAATCCAGAACTCCAGAACCACCCGAGATAAGATAAATATTGGGATAAAGTTCCGTCAGGATCTCTTGAATGGATTTTTCACCTCGAATGACTTCGTGAAGACTTCCCTTGGCTCTGACACCGAAGAAAATATCAACGTTCGACATTCCTAAGTCACCATCCAGAATCAGGACCCTTTGCCCTGATTGGGCCAGCGTTAAGGCGAGATTGCTTGTGAGTGTCGTTTTACCAACGCCACCCTTTCCTGATGTCAGACTGATGGTTCGTGTGACTTTTGCGTTCTGCATCTTATCCCCTACTCATGAACTCATCGTTGTTGCGTTTTGTGATATGAAACAAAAGGTCTAAAATTCGCTCTCGAGTTGCGAACTCGAAATCATCGGGCATATGATTCCCAAGCCCAAAGCTGTGAATGGGAAGAGCGACTTCCAACATCAAACTGTAAAGGGCCCCGAACTGGCGAGATTCGTCCAAATGCGTGACGATCATGTCATCACATTGGAAAACGTCGGCTCGGGAAATCAGGTCTTGAAGCTTTTCCGTCGGATACGCGGCTGACAAGACAAGATGATGTCGCTGATCGGCTGACTTTTCGCCAAGGATGTCTCGGCAATAGTCAGCCTCACGACGAAGCTGAATGGCGGGCCCCGGAGAGTCTACGAAGACGTAGTCAACCGAGTCCAAATATCGCAAGATCTCATTCCAATCTGAAGCCGATCGAAGAACCGCAAAGGGCGCGTTCAGAATCTGAGCGCAAATCTTCAACTGATCGGTCGCTCCCACTTTCAGAGTGTCCATGGTAACCAAAGCGATTCTCTTGTGACGATTCTTCATCAGCTGAGCCGCCATTTTCACAAGCGTCGTCGTTTTTCCAACGCCTGGGGGGCCCCAAAAGACATGAATCTTCTTTTGAAGACCGTCATCCGAAATCAAACTTGAGTCCATAAGCGCGCGGGCCACCCAACCTTCAATCGTTCCCTTATCGCGGTGACGAGACGCGGGAAGAGCTTCCTGGGCCTTGACCAAGAAGGATTGCGCGTCCAAAGGGTTTAGACCCTCGTCACAAAGTCGGATATAGAGGTTCTGAAGTTCAAGGGACTTGAACTGAGATTTTTCGCTCAAAGATTGAGGCACACTTTGAAACTGAGTGAGAATCTGGCGAAGAACCTGGATCTCGGACTTCAAATTCACAAGTTCGCCATCAGCCGCAGATCTTGCGGGCTGATGGGGGACTGACGCGAGAGTCTCTGCGGCGGGCATCTGACCTTGAGCTTCGGAATCAATCTCAATGTACCTTTGAGCGGTCACGGGCCGTGGGCGAGTCTTTTCAATATGATTCGATACCACCTTTTCAATCAACTCCTTCTGCTGACGAGCCGGCGCCGATTGAAATTTTTGGCGATCCTTATCAAGTAGCTTAGATTCGACGAATTGTTTCTTGCGAAGAGTGGCTTCAGAAACAGCGGCGGTGATCTCAACGCTTCCTTCGCCGGCAATACCGAAGCCCTTCTTGTTGTCTCGTGCGGAAAGGATGATGGCATCAGGTCCAAGTTCCTTTTTGACCAACTCAAGAGCATCTTTCATAGATCGAGCTTCAAATTTTTTGACCTGCATAAATTATAACTCCACCGTAGCTACTGATTTCACATGAGCCGTTGAGGACAACTCATTGTGGGACAAAACAATTAACTGAGGAATGAACCGCGTGATGAGCTTTGCAAGGTGCCTTCGAGCGGTCGGGCTAGTTAACAGAATCGGCTGGCCTGCGATCTCGGGATGGCTTTCAACAGTGGACGCCACTTCATTGATCAACTTGTGGGCCGTATTAGGGTCCATGACCAATTGAACACCCTGCTCGGTCTGAAGAAGCGAGTTTGCAACCAGCTCTTCAATGGGACTTGCCAAAGTCATCACGGGAACTTCACCATCGCTTGTAAACTTCGCTGTGATGGAGCGCGAAAGACCCTTTCGAACCGCTTCAGTCAGAAGCTCGATGTCCTTTGTTCTGGGTGCCTCATCAGCTAGAGTTTCAAAGATCGTGAGCAGATCGCGGATGGAAATATGCTCACGCAATAAGCTTTGAAGAACGCGAACGACAGATCCCAACGAGAGAAGATCCGGAATCAGTTCTTCGACCACTTTTGAATGAGTCTTCTTGAAGTTCTCAACCAACTGGGCCACCTCTTGTCGACCGATCAGTTCATGGGCATGATTTCGGACGATTTCCGTCAGGTGAGTGGCCATAACCGTCGGAAGATCCACCACTGTGTAACCCGCGAACTCCGCATCTTCCTTACGCGAGGGAGAGATCCAAAGAGCGTCCAAACCAAAGGCAGGTTCTTTCGTCGGAATCCCATCAATGCGGGCCGTGGTGTTGCCGGGATCCATCGCCATCATCGAATCAGGGCGCAGGACGCCTCCACCGACTTTGTTTCCTTTAATTAGGACTCGGTACTCTCCGGGAGCCAATTGAAGATTATCGCGGATGTGAATGGACGGAACAATAACCCCCAAATCAAGCGCAAACTGCTTTCGAATGCTCACGATTCGTTCAAGCAAATCGCCGCTCTTGTCGGACTCGACGATGTTGATCAATCCGTAGCCCACTTCGAGCTCGATCATGTCCAAAGGCAACATGTTCTCGATATTTTCTTTTTTTGGCCCCAGTGCTGCTTGTTCGGATTTACGTCGCTCGGTTTCGGCTTGCTCCTTTTTGTACTGATCAAGTGTCCAGGCAATACCGGCCATTAAGACAGCAAAAAGAAAGAAGGGAGTTTTCGGCAGACCCGGAACTAGCCCCAGAGTGAAAATGACAGCTGCTGAAACATAAACCGCCCTGGAAGACAAAAAGAGCTGACCGGTGACTTCGGTCCCCATATTGGACTCGCCCGAAGAACTTCGCGTCACAATAATACCAGCTGCGGTCGAAATGATGAGGGCTGGAATTTGAGAGATAAGACCGTCACCAATCGTGAGCATTGTGTAGTACTTGCCGGCCGTGCTGAAATCGAGACCCTTTTGTACGACACCGATCAAGAGTCCGCCAATGATATTGATCAGCATAATGATGATACCAGCAATCGCATCCCCTCGAACGAACTTGCTGGCACCATCCATGGATCCATAAAAGTCAGCTTCTTGCTCAATTTCTCGTCGACGCTTCCGAGCTTGATCTTCGTTAATCAGACCCGAATTCAAGTCGGCATCGATCGCCATCTGTTTTCCAGGCATCGCATCCAATGTAAAGCGAGCCGCAACTTCGGCCACACGACCTGAACCTTTGGTGATAACGATAAAGTTAATCACGATCAGGATGACGAAGACGATAAATCCGATCACGTAATTGTTTCCGACGACAAAGTTCCCGAAGGCTGCAATAACGTGACCCGCTGACTCGGGCCCCTCGTGGCCGTGAGAAAGAATTTGTCGAGTGGTCGCCACGTTCAAGCTCAAGCGGAACAGTGTTGTGATTAAAAGCAAAGACGGGAACGAAGTGAAATCCAAGGCTCTCTTGGTATAAATGGAAACTAACAGAATCAAAATTCCAAGCGCCAAGGACATTGTCAAAGCCAAGTCCAGCATCAGCGGCGGCAGTGGGATCACCATGACAGAAAGAATCGCAAGAATCCCAATCGCGATCAGAAGATCCGTATTCTTGGTGTACTTTTCAAATCTTTTCAGAAATTGAAATACCTGATCCATTAACGGCGTACCTTTCTTTTGAGCTTATAAACATACGATAGAACTTCGGCGACCGCGACGAAGAGCTCTCGCGGAATCACCTGGCCCAACTTCATGGTTTTGTAGATCGTGCGCGCGAGCGGCTTATTCTCAACGATTGGAATATTGTTTTCGCGTGCAATCGCCTTAATCTTTTCAGCCAAGAAGTCCGCTCCCTTGGCGACAAGCTGTGGAGCGGGAAGATTTTCAGAGTACTTGAGAACAACCGCGATGTGGGTCGGATTGGTGACAACGACGTCGGCTTTGGGAATCGATTCCATCATACGGCGGTTCGCCATATCGCGCTGGATCTTACGAATCCGCGCCTTGATCATCGGATCCCCTTCACGCTGCTTGGACTCTTCCTTGACCTCTTGTTTGGTCATCATCATCTGCTTTTCAAGATCCCAGCGCTGGTACATGTAGTCCATGGCCGCAAGGCCCCCCATAACAAGACCCACGACGAAGAACAACTTCACCACAAGAACGCCCATGTATTCGACGAGTTGTTCGACCGAGAAATTAACGAGGTAAGGAAGCCGATCGACTTCAGAGCGCAGTATCATAAAGACGATCAATCCGATAAAGACAAGCTTCAGAAAGGACTTAGTCCCTTCAACGATCGCGCGAAGACTAAAAATTCTTTTGTAGTTGTTGAAGGGACTGATTTTATTGAAGTCCGGGCTGAGAGCATCTTCCACATTCAAGAAGCCCGTCTGAAGAACTGAGGATAAAAATCCCAGAATCGCGGCCCCCACCATAATGGGAGAAATCACAATGGCCGCTTTCACCGCAGCAAATCTGATCACGTCACTATGGCGATTTTCACGAATGGCTTGGACCATATCTTGGCCGAAGGCATAGTTAAAGACTTCTGCGATGTGACTGAAGGCGAAGCGGCTAATCATATAAATCGAACCCGCTGCCGCAAGGAAAAAAACAGCGGACGCCATTTCTTTCGAATGAGCCACCTGTCCCCGTTTTCGAAACTCTTCGCGTTTCGCATCCGTCGCCTGTTCCGTACGCTCTTCTTGATCTTCAGCCATTACAGCGACCTCATCAGTTTAAAGAGTTGATCCGAGGTCGTCTCGAGAAGCTGCGACATTTCGATGGACATCAAGGGAAGGGAAACTATCAGAATGACTAAACCCACCATGATCGTGATTGGAAAAGATGTGACCATGACGTTCAGTTGCGGCACCGCTCGTCCTACTATGGCCATGGCGATGTTGACCATAAAAATCGCAAGAAGAATGGGCGCTGACATTTTGATCATCATAACGAAGATCTGCTGAAACTTCTGGCTGACCTCAGCCAAGCCCCCGACTTGAAGAGACATTTTTGCGATTGGAACAACCTCAAAGGATTGCACCAAAGCCGAGACAAAAAGATGATGACCATTTAGACTTAAGAACACGACCATGCCAAGAATCGAAAAGAACTGTTCGATAACTTGTCCGCTGCTTCCAATGAAGGGATTGTAAACCTGAGCCGATCCAAGTCCCATGGCCATCGAGATCAGCTCACCCGCCATCGACAACGCGAAGAAAAAGAATCGTGTCAAAAGGCCCAACAGCAGGCCAACAGCGACCTCCCGAATGGCATAGATCACTACATAATCCGAGATTTGAGCTGTGTCTTGAACTGCAATCAAGGTGAAGGGGAAAACCACCATGGACAGAACAACTGCAAAAAGAATTTTCACCGGCAAATTGACTGACGGAGATCCCAAGAAGGCCGAGGAAACAACAAAACTCAGCATTCGAAGCCAAATCAGCCCGAAAACAAGAACGTGAGTTTCGTTAAAGACCTGTCCTAAAATCATTTCACCTATTCCCTGACTAAAACTGAAAGTCCCTCAAACAACTCAACTGTGTAGCGAGTCATGACATCCAACATCCACGGTCCTGCGATGATGATGATGAGAGCAATGACGATCATCTTCGGTACAAAAGTAAGAGTTGCTTCGTTAATCTGGGTCAGCGCCTGAAACACCGACACCGCCAGACCCACGACAAGCGTGCTCAACAAGAGTGGCGCTGCGAGCATCGCAGTTGTCTTCATGGCCTCTTGCCCTAATCTTAGAACTAGGTCCTCATTCACGCGTCACCTCACCCGAAACTTTTGACCATGGAACCCACGAGCAGTCCCCATCCATCCACAAGAACGAAAAGCATCACTTTTAAAGGAAGAGAAATGACCACGGGCGGAAGCATCATCATCCCCATAGCCATCAGGACGCTGGAAGCCACGACATCGATAACAAGAAACGGCAGAAAGATGATAAAGCCGATTTGAAATGCGGTTTTAAGCTCTGACAAAATAAAGGCCGGAATCAAAACAAGAGTGGGCACATCAGCACGAGTTTTCGGAGACTCCACTTTAGCCAAACGAACGAAAAGAGAAAGATCCGACTCGCGCGTCTGATCGAACATAAAACGACGAAGGGGAGTCAAAGAGGCCGTTAGGGCCTGATCTTGAGTGACCGTGCCATTCAAGTAAGGCTGCAAACCCTTTTCGTTCACCTCTTTGAACGCGGGTCCCATAATGAAGAGCGTAAGAAATAGACTCAGACCTACAAGAATCTGATTCGGGGGCAACTGGGGAACACCAACGGCCTGACGTAAGAAGGAAAACACAATCAGGATCCGTGTGAAGCTTGTCATCATGATCAGGATCGCAGGCGCAAGAGTTAGCACCGTCATGATCAAGATCAGCTTGATCGCACTGACGATTTCCGTCGGATTATTCGTCGACTTGAAACCAAGGTTGACCGTCGGCAAAGTCACCTGGGCCTGCGCAGAGCAGGCGAGCAGTCCTAAAAATGCGAAAAGCCATAAAGCTCTACTGTTCACAGGTCGTTCCTTATCCCCTTAAGTTTAAGACTCACGACGTCCTTGATGTGGCGAATGGAAAACTCCTCAGAGCCCATTTGCTGGACCTTTTCCTGGTCCTGCATCAATTTTTCAAAATTTGCAGAGGGAGAAGACTCGGGAATTTCGTCATCCAGCAAAGAAAGCGATTTAATCAGGTTAATCGAATTGTCGGTCACCCCGATCAGAATCGATTCTCCCGCCACCCGCACGATTGCTAAGCTCTTTTTGGGTCCCATATAATGCTGGGTCAGCACCTTAATTTGAGTCTGAGGATTCTGACGAGGGCGTCCGTACTTCTTAGCCCAGAAAAAAGCTCCACCACAGATGACGGAAAAAAGACCTACAACCATGATCAAACGATCCATGTAATTTTCGGCCGGCGCAGTCTTAGGAGCTTCCTTTGTCAGGACAGGAATTTGCTCTTCGGCGTTCAAGGTCTGGGTGGATTCGCTTTGAGTCACCTCGGTCGCAGTTGCCACTTCGGCCTGAGATTCGTCCACAGACCACGCGATGTTCGCTGCCAAGAGCCCAGTTAAGAAGACGATGACCATTTTCATTCGATTCCCTTTCATTCAAAATCCATTTCGAAATCAGGCTTTGGGCATCACTTCAAGGATTCAACGCGCTCCGTGGGTGAAATGATATCCGTCAAACGCACACCGAACTTTTCGTTGACGACGACGGCTTCGCCCTTCGCGATCAACTTGTCGTTCACGAGAACCTCCATCGGCTCCCCCGCGAGTTTGCTGAGCTCCACGACACTTCCTTGAGTCAGATTCAAGAGCTCGCTGACCGGCATTTTTGTTCGGCCGAGTTCAACTGTGACCCGCAAAGGAATGTCCAAAATCAAAGAAAGATTTCGATCCTTGGGTGAATTTGCACCACCGCCCGATCCCGCATCATCTTTTGATCCAGCTTTTTGACCGGCGGCCTCTTCTGCGAGCTTGTCCGCTAGATTGTCCAATGAATCGTCTGCTGCCATGATTCCTCCACCTACTTCTCAACGGGACGAGTGATTTGAACGGCCACCGTCCCATGGTGATTCCCGTAATAGCCTTTGAACTTTTTCACACTTTCAACTTGTAAATCGAGTTCCCCCGTCGCGTCCTGAGTCAGGGGAATCACATCTCCGACCTTCAGCTCCATCAAGTCACTCAGGCGGATCTCGGTTTCGCCGAGGTTGACTTTGATATCAAGTGAAGTGTCCATGAGCTGTTCTTTGATAATCGCAGTCCAAAGTTTTTTGTCGGTTTGGTCCGATTCAACTTGGAAGCCGGAAGATAACTTCTGCTTGATAGGCTCGATCGTCGCGTAAGGCACGACCATCGAGATCGTTCCGGTCGCGTTTTCAAGTTCGACGTCAAACGTCGAAGCGATCACCACATCTGTAGGCGGCACGATACCGACGAACTGAGGGTTTTGCTCGGTTCGAACGAAGGAACATCCGATTTTTTCAACAGAGGCCCACGCGGCCTCGAGATCGTTGATCGCCAATTCCACAACTTTGCGCACAATCGAGAGCTCGATAGGAGTGAATTCTTTTCCATCAATTTTTGTGAAGGGTCTTTCAGCTCCTCCGAAGAAGCTGTCGACCAGAGCATAAGCCAGTTTCGACTCAATCACCATCAGGGCTGATCCGCGAAGATTTCCGAAACGAAGAACTGACATACAGGTCGGCATGGGAAGAGTGTTGATGAATTCACCGAACTTTAAAAATTCCGTGCTAGTTAAAGAAATTGAAGCAATTTTTCGAAGGGCTGAAGACAAAGAGACGCGGAACGCGCGCATGAATTTTTCGTAGATAACTTCCAGCTGGGGAAGACGGCCGCGAATGATTCGATCCTGACTTGTCAGATCGTAGGCTACGACCTTCTTGTCATCGATCTTGACGTTCCCGTTACCACCTGAACCGCCGCCATTTTCAGACGTTTGCACCTCGCCATCGGAAACCGCGGCCAGGAGAGCATCAACTTCACTTTGGGACAGAACCTGATTCATACGAATCCCCTAGTTATAGATAAACTCCGTAAAGAACACGTTCGAAATCTTTCCCGTCGTCAGGAAAGAATTGATCGTGTCCTTGATCTCACTTCGAAGGTTGTCTTTGCCTTCTCGTGAAGAAACCTCTTCATAAGACTTGGAAGAAAGAATAATGATGATGATGTCGCGAATCTGGGCCTTCCGCTGCTCGATCTCGGCCGCAATCTTCCCTTCACCCTCAGCTTCTTTCAACTCGAGCTCCATGTTGACCTTCGCGACTCGACGTCCTTTTGAACCAGCCAAGTTTACGATGAAGGTCTCCATCGGAACGACCTTTCCAACGAATTCCTTCTTCGCGTTGGCCTCTTGCTCAGCCGTCTGCTTTTCGCCGGCGATCACATTGTCGATGGTGGGTTGGGCGGCTTCTTTCTTTTTGCCCAAGTAAATCAACGCGCCAACCACTGCGACAACAATCATGTTGACGACGGCGAGAATGATGAACAGGAGAGGCTTCTGCCCTCCACTTGCGGCTGCTGGACTTTCGGCTGCTGCTTTCTCTTCGGCCACACGATCCTCCCCGTACGAACACGTGCTCACCAAGAATCTAAGCAACCAAAATGCCAACAGGACAAAGGAACAGAAGGGCTCACGAAAGCCTATGAAACGTATTTCGCGTTACGATTCGTCCTCAGAGCGTCAACTTCGCTTCGAGAATGAAAAAAACAGCGTCATGATTTTGACTGAATTACATTCAGGACTAAAGCCGAAAGATTGCGGTTCGTGGCGATGCAATAATCATCATAAGGCGAGTGGCGCTGTCCACTTCGATTGACAACTTGGCCACCGGCCTCTTCAACAAGAAGCTGACCTGCAGCCACATCCCAAGGCTTCAAGTTGGGTTCCCAAAAACCGTCGAAGGTCCCCTTCGCGACCATGCAAAGATCGTAGGCCGCTGCGCCCGCACGCCGAATGCCCCGTGTTTCTCCGACAAGTCGGGTGAAGACTCGCAATTGATCTTCAAGAGCGGGCTTGTTCTCAGCGAAAAAGCCGGTCGCTAAAAGCGCTTCATTCAGAGTTTTAGTCTGACTGACATGGATGGGGCGCCCATTCAAAAAAGCGCCTTCACCACGCAAAGCCGTATAGGTTTCTCCTAAGAGGGGCGCATCGATAACCGCGACCTTCAGATCCCCCTCCACTTCAAGAGCCAAACTGATGCAAAAAACAGGAAATTGATGAATGTAATTCGTGGTTCCATCGAGCGGATCTAGAATCCAGCGAGGTTTCGTTCCTCGTCGCAGCTTTGCATCCCCGTGAAAAAAACTTTCTTCTTCTCCGAGAAACTCCCAATCCGGCGCGATCCGCGAAAGATGGCCTTTGATCAGCTTCTCGCTTTCGCGGTCGGCTTCGCTGACAAGTCCGGCCTGGGCCTTTGACTCGACCTTTTTCAGATCACCATAATAACGCAGAAGGAGCTCACGACCCGCGCGAACCGCGACAAGAGCCTTTTTCAAGACGTCTGTCCAATTTATTTGACCGTTTTTTCCGGGACCGGGTACCATAATGAGAGAGACTATCTGAAAAGGATCTTTCATGGCAGGAAAAACTTCGAGCGCTTCCGAAACCTTCATCAAACTTGGGCTGGTTTTCTTTATCTCCCTTTTGTCATTCGCGATTGGAACGCTGGTTGGCAAGGAGTACAGTGACCGCCAATACAAGCTCTCAAAAATGGAGCCTGCTGATAAGCACGGCGGATCCCAGCGAGAGATTGCAAGCGCCAGCTCATCTGGCCAGAAGCTGACCGACGAAGAAATCGCGAAACTTTCCGAAGAATTCATGACGGATGACACAGTTGAAGCCGCGAAAGAGTCCTTCAAAGATCAAGTGCCTCCGATCGCGAGCCAAACAGCTCCAACACCAAAAACGGGCGAATTTGAAGAGATGAACGACGAGGCCCTTGAAGCCGCACAAGCTTTGATCGACGGCAAGGCCACCGGGACCGAGTCACGCAAACTCGCAACGACAGATTCAAAAGCTCAAATTGAGCCGAAGAAGTCTCCTGCATTAGCTCAAACTATGCCGAAAAATGCCGCGCAAGAAAGCGTTGGCAAGTTCACGGTTCAAGTGGGTGCTTTCGCCCAAGAGACCGAGGCCAAGGCTCGAGCTGAAAAGCTGAAAAAGCTGGGCTACAGCGCTTTCTATATTCCTGGAGTCGTCAGCGGTAAAACTTGGTACCGCGTGAACATAGGAACCTATGGCACGATCGAAGAAGCAAAACGCGCCAATGAAAAGTTCTCGGCCGACAATGCTGGCCAAAAAGGTTTCATAAAAGAGATTCAGTAAAATCGGCGTCTCGAAGTTCAAGCTTCGAGAACCGAAGGCCTCGAGAGCCTCACAAGAGGACTGCAACCGAAGCGCCCATTAGAAATGAAATCCGACTTTAAGATTAATTTGTGGTTGGGGTGAGGGATCAAAATCTTCACCCCAAAGCATTTTAAGACCTAGCGCAAAGGCCACCCAAGAGTTGTCAGGTAAAAGAAGACCCTCAAATCCGGCTCCAAAAAGACCCTTCCGACGAGAAGTGGATGTGTCCTCAAGAGCGCCCACTCGAGTTTTCACTTCTTCTTGGTACTGACCCGCGCCCATCAAAGCGAGAACTCGCCAGCTTTGGTCTCCGAAAATTCGGTATCCCGCCCAAGCCGACAAATCTTGGTACTGACGTGTGATGGAAACATTTCCTTCAGAAGAGCGACCTTCGAAACGCTCGGATTCAAGCGCCCCATACCAGTCCCCGGCAAGAAATCCCACGCCTGACATCCACGAGGCACGACCTTCAAGCTGCTGGTCTTCTCCGCGCTCCAAACGAAGCCCCGGGGAATAAGGCCAGATCAAAACTTTTGTTTCGGCCCGACTCACTCCACCACAGAACAGAGATACGAAAAAGAAAAAGATTGCGAACACTCTCGCATTGAAAAATCGCGCGCTCGGGTCAACACGTTTTAGGGATTGCACAGAGCCTCACGAACCTTCGAAGACGTCGCACTCAACTGAAGAGTCTGGCAGGCTGGCGGGCTGATCGAAGGGAAAAGAGAAACCCAATCAAGAAGAATGTTTTCGACAACCAAGTCTTCTTTTTCTAAACGCTCTTTGATCTTGGGGAGTAGCTGAAACAACTTTCTTCCCATTAAGGCTCGAACCTCTTCATCGGTTAAATTCTCTTGAGTCTTATGCGCCACCATGAAAAGTCGAAGGGTCCGCGCGAGAATTGTTCCTGTCTGATAGCCCTCGCCTGTTGTGCACTCGAAGGGGTTCCGGCATTGTTCGGAGTTCAGAATCTTTAGAACTTTCTCTTCGATCGTCTCGCGACTTCCAAGAGAGGCCGAACGCCCCGTTGTTGGTTTTTCAAGATTTCGAACTTGGCCGACCGAAGGAAGGGAAAGCCCAACAAAGTCAGGATTGTTTGAGTAAAGCAAACCCCAGAAATCGGCCAAGCCCTCATTGACGGACTTCAAGTAATAATCTAACCGCAGCAGCTGTTTCTGAGCCGACTCATCGAGAGATCCTAGATTCTGCGGAGCTGTGATCGATCCCCCGGCCCGAATGAAAGGACGAAGCACTTCGCTGGCAAAATAGGCGTGGAATAATTCGTGAGCGAGAACTCCTGGGTTCAGGGGAATCGGGAGATCTTGGCCCTTGTAGGGAACAAAATAAATTGTGTCCGTCATGGCGCTGTAGAAAGCGTTATTGAATCGTGTTTGAACATTCATAGTGCGAACACGAAGACCGACTTTTCGCGGCCAGGTGATCAGAGGTTCAGAAAGAACTTGAAGCTCGAAGCGCCTGAGTTCCTGCAAGTGGTAATACAGAGTCACCATCTGCAGAGAGAGAACATCCGCCGGAATATGCAACCCGCCCGAACCGCGAACGAAGCGGGCGACAGGAGCCTGCCCCTTAATCTGCTCTCCGTCGTCGCCAGGCGCGTAGTAAAAATCCGCGATGGCTCCCTGTAGCGTTTGCGCATCTTGGACGCCTTCGAGTTCTACGATTTGAAATTCATTTCCTGAAGGGGACGAGGCCAAAATCTGAGTTCGAAAGCCAGAGCCAGGATTCCAACGAGTGTCGGCGCCTGTGCAGCTCGACAGCAGGCCAATCGCGATCACAGAGATCGCAAGACTTGAAATTTGAAACCCTATTTGCTTCAACTGAGTCCCCTTACATGAGGCAGCGCGTTAACATACCTTTTGATTGGCGCTTTCTCAAGGATTTCGTTAGCTTGCCGATTTCATGGACGCTCTTGAAACGATTACAGATAAGCTCAATCCAGCCCAAAAAGAAGCGGTGACGACAGCCGACGGTCCGCTGCTCATTTTGGCGGGCGCTGGGTCGGGGAAAACTCGAGTTCTCACCCACCGAATGGCTCAACTGATCGCAAGCGGTCGGGCCGCGCCTGAAGAAATTCTATGTGTGACTTTTACAAATAAGGCGGCCCGCGAGATGGAGAGCCGGATCTACCATCTGCTTTCTCAGATTGGAGCTCCGATCCGTTCGCAGCTTTGGATCAGCACCTTTCACAGTTTTTGCGTTCGCATTTTAAAGCGTCATATTACTCTTCTGGATTACAAACCCTACTTCTCGATCTTTGATCCTTCCGATCAACTTTCTCAAATTAAAAAGGTGATGGCCGCGTTGGGTGTGAACGACAAGATTCATCCCGCGAAGAACTTCCAACATCGAATCTCGAACGCAAAAATGCTGGGCTTGACGCCCGAGAAGGTTCTGGCCTCAAAGGGGCTTGCGCTGATGGATCCCAAAAGCGTGGAAGTCTATGCGCGCTACGAAGAAGAAATGAAGAAGAATAACGCGCTCGACTTTGATGATCTTCTTTTGAAGACCTATGAGCTCTTTCAAATGTATCCAGATGTCGTGGAAGAACTGCAGAATCACTTTCGCTATATTATGGTCGACGAGTACCAAGACACCAACCATATCCAGTATTTGCTTGTGCAAAAGCTGGCCGAAAAACATCGCAATCTTTGTGTCGTTGGTGACGAGGATCAGTCGATCTACAGTTGGCGCGGCGCTGACATTCGCAATATTCTCGATTTTGAAAAGGACTTTCCTGAATCAAAGGTCGTCAAGCTAGAAGAAAACTACCGCTCGACCAAAACGATTGTGACCGCTGCGACCTACGTGATTAAGAACAACCTTCAGCGCAAAGATAAGACTCTTTTCACCGAGAACCCCGAGGGCGATCCGATCCGAGTCATCGAAGAGCCCAGCGAATATGATGAGGCTCGCTTTGTCGCCAAGACCATTCAAGCCATGATGAACGAGGCGGAAGGCGATTACTCCGACTTTGCAATTTTCTACCGCACAAACGCCCAGTCCCGAGTTTTGGAAGAACAACTTCGCGTTCATAACATTCCTTACAAAATCGTGGGCGGTGTTCGCTTCTTCGAGCGCATGGAAATCAAGGATGTTCTCAGTTACATGAAGCTCAGCCTGAATCCTGCGGATGACATGGCCCTGAAAAGAATTATCAATGTTCCAGCGCGTGGAATCGGAAAAACCACCGTGGAGCAGCTGGAAGAATGGGCTTTGAGTCAAAAGAAGACTCTCTTCGAAGCCTTGCCTCTAGTTGTCGATCAAAAGATTTTTAACTCTGGAACTACAGGAAAACTTCGACGCTTTTATGAGCTCATGCTGCAACTGCAAGGGGATTCATCCCATTTTCGTTTGTCCGAGTTCTACCCTCTTTTGCTAGAAAGAACGGGCTACGTTGAAGCTCTGAAGCGCGAAGATTCTGTCGAATCTTCAGCCCGATTGGAAAACTTAGAGGAACTTGAAAACGCGATTGCTCAATTTGAGCAAGAGCGTGGGGATGAAGCCACTCTTCAAACATTTTTAGAAGAAATGGCTTTGGTCTCTGATCAAGACGCCTTAAAGGAACAAGTCAATTCGGTCACGTTGATGACGTTGCATATTTCAAAGGGCCTGGAATACCCGTTCGTCTTTATCGTGGGCTTAGAAGAGAATCTCTTTCCAAGTCGGATTGATCCCACCAATCTGAACCCTGACGATCTTGAAGAGGAGCGCCGATTAGCCTACGTTGGCATGACCCGCGCCCGACAGAAACTTTGGTTGACCTACGCCCGACTACGAAGAGTCTGGGGCCAGGAGCAGATGAATCCGCCGTCTCGCTTCTTGAAGGAAATTCCCCAAGACCTTGTCGAATTTAAAAGTTTTGCGCCTCGCATACCTAGTTTTGCATCACGTTCGAGCGGCGCTTATGGAGCAGCATCCCAACCCGACTCCTCTTTCGGCTACGGCTCGAAGCCGAAGTACAGAAACAATGACTTTGATCAAAGTTTTCCTGACTACGAAGACGAGAGCAGCAGCTCGAGCTCTTCGGGCTACAACAAGGGACAGAGAGTCAAACATCCAACCTTTGGTGTTGGAACCGTGTTTTCTGTCGAGGGTTCCGGTGAGCAGACGAAGGTCAGCGTTCTCTTTTCTGACCAAACCATCAAAAAATTTGTTGTCAAATACGCCAGATTGGAAAGAATTTAGATGTTCAGATTTTTGAACAACAAAGGAGTCAGCATGACAAAGATCCTCGTGATCGCATCTGCACTTGTTTCCTCAATCGCATTTTCTCAAACTCGAAGCACGTATTCTTCTGGCGGAACTGAAGTGAACGTCAACGTCGGCTTCTCATCGGGCGCGGCCGCAGTGGGTGGCACATTCGAAAAAGACACCAACAATGTCGGTTGGGGCGGTTATGCTTTCCTTCAAACCGAAGAAGAAGATGCGGGCGTATTTCAAACTCTCGCGTTGGGCGGAATGATGAAGGCCCACCTGATCAAGAATTCAAACATTGATACTTATATCGCTCCTGGATTTGGTTTAGCGATGATCAGTGACATCAACGTCGGAACACAACAAAATCCCGACGAAGAAGACAAAACTGTTTTTGGACCGAGCATGAAGCTTGGTGCGCAGTACTTCTTTAACCCGGATGTCAAAATTGGCGTCGAGCACTTTATCATCACCAACTGGTTTGATGACGAAGCTCCTGGTTCGCTTGATTTTACAACTTTGGTTGTTGGTTTTGAGTTTTAATTAAGTTTTATGTTGAGCCGCTTGAAGGTGATCATCTTCAAGCGGCTTTTTTTATGGGGGAAATAGCACAATGAAATTTCGAATCTTGATTCTGAGCGGACTTATCGTTTTTGTCTCAAATTTTGCGAAGGCGCAGCGCCTGTCCTTTGGATCAAGCACCCGACACGAAGTGGATTTGAGCCTTTCTACCGCCCGTTTCGAATCCTATAAAGCGGAAGATTCGAATCAAAGCATCAACGTGTATGCAGCCTATCACCAGCAGATCAACGATCACGTCCAAATTGGTGGCGAAGGCGGAGTTCTCTCTGTACCGGATGGCGACGATACCAAAACCACACTCGCAGCTCTTGGACTCTACACTTACAACCTTGAAAGCCCAATTCGAGAAAGTCTGTATCTGCAAGCCGGAGCCGGACTTTATCCCGCTTACAAAAAGAATGATAACGAGTATGAAAGTGAATTCGCGGCCCTTGTCGGCGCCGGAATGCGCTTCGAGGTTTGGGGCAAGCTCAATTACAAGCCGTACGTTCGTCTTTGGAAGCGCGGAAGCGAAGATCTTCGCTATGAAGTTCAACTTTTAAACTTTAGTATTTTCTACTAGACGATTTCGAGTTTACAAGACGTAGCCACTCGTCCAAATACTCTTCCCAGTCCAAAGGCTTCAAGATCGATTCAGCAGAGGGGCTGATGTACTCAGCCTGAACGCCGTCCCAGCCTTGAAATCGGCGAATTGGTCCTTGATGGTCGACTTCAAAGTTTGGAACCTTGTACGCCTTTCCACCGCCATTGGGGATGTCGATCGAATAGTTCGGCATGGCCAGTCCGCTCAGGTGCCCCCACAGCCGCCGCTGGATTTCCAGTGAATCTTCGATAGACGTTCGTAAATGATCTGTTCCTTCGGAAGGATCACACTGAAACATATAGTACGGCTTCACGCGAAGATACAACAACCGCCGAGACAGGGCTTGCACAATCGCTTCGTGATTATTGACCCCATT
The DNA here is from genome assembly GCA_046336915.1 of Bdellovibrionales bacterium. Classification (GTDB taxonomy): domain Bacteria; phylum Bdellovibrionota; class Bdellovibrionia; order Bdellovibrionales; family Bdellovibrionaceae. Next base: position 5,261 of record JBKDHV010000128.1, on the reverse strand, counting down.
CAGAAGCACCATCTGATTGAATACCGGCACGCCGTGATCCACACAGCGCTCGAGAGCCTCGGCTGCCTCGTGCGTAAGTTCGCGAGGGTGATTGAAATGGGTCATCAAAAAGACCGGTTTGTGCTGACGAAGAATTTTGACCAGATCCTCGGTGATTCGTTGAGGACACACCACCGGCATACGAGATCCGATCCGGATGATCTCGACATGGTTGATCTTGCGAAGCTCTGTCAGCACTCGATCGAGCTGCGCGTCCGATACTGTGAGGGGGTCTCCGCCAGAAAGGATGACCTCTCGAATTCCGTTGTGCTCGCGAATGTATTGCAGGGCCAGTTCCAGTTCGGAGGACTTCAAGAAGGCCTGTTCTTGCCCAGTGAAGTGCTTTCGGGTGCAGAAACGACAGTACACGCTGCAGACGTCCGTGATGAGCAGAAGACATCGATCGGAGTAACGGTGAATCACTCGAGAAACCGGGTTATTTTTCCGCTCTCCCAAAGGATCTAGCATCTGCTGAAGCCCCGTCACCTTTTCTAAGGTATGGGGCATGAGAATCCGACGAATGGGATCTTCGGCTTGAGGGCGCGCCAGCCTTGCGTAATAGGGTGTGCAGCGGATGTTAAAGAGCGAAGAATCGTCCGTGAAAGCCTGTTTTTCCTGGGGTGTGAGCTCGAAATAAGAGGCAAAATCCTCAAGATTCTTCAGTGAGGCGCGCATCTGCCACTGCCAGTTTTGCCAGTCAGATGTCGCAACCTGAGACGGAATTTGTGATTTTTGAAACTCAAACGCGGCCATAGCTAAACGAGGGAACTACACCAGGAAGTCATTGAAATCACCCTTGTTTTTTTGATTCCCAAGTTGGGGCACTAACTTTTCAACAATTCGGACCTTTTTGCATCGTCCCGAGACACGAAAATTCTTGAGTTATTTCGTGGGCTTATGGCGCATTCGGCGACTCTTGGAATTGGCCTTGGCCTCGCTCTTGTGGAGGGTGAGAGCCGGAGTGCTCTTTGAAAAAAGGAGGATTTATGAAGTCAAATGTTCTAACGGCCACCTTGTTGATGGCCCTTGCAACCCCGATGGGTCTGCGCGCCGAGGATGAAGAGCCAAAAGCTTCTTCGACTGCGCCCGCAGCCAAAACAGAAACGGCCCCCAAACAAAAGGCAGATGAGCCATCCCAGAAACGCGTGGAGAACAAACCCACCGGAAAAGATGTCTCTGCGGAAAAACATCTGTTCATCGACAATAAAGGGAACAAGAATAATCTTGTGCTCATCCAAAATGGTGAAAAGGTTGTCGCGGTTGTCACACCTGTGAACTGCACAGATGGCACATCTTGCATCAAAACAACCTTACTCGATAAAAAAATCACCGATCCCTTTTCTGACATCGAGGCAGCACTTCGTGAATCCATGTCCAAAGAAAATGTTTCGACTAACGAAAAAGTCCGAGGCACTCGCCCAGTCGTTCAACGTCGCGGAACTGAAGGTCGGTCCGAAATTACGGAAGTTCAAAAATTTAGAAAACAATTTCGTGATGACCTAGAAACAGATCTTTCTCTTGCGTGCGACCTTGATTTTTCAAAGTCCGGTCGATCGAGAGATGAAGAGATTGAGTCATTCCGCACCCGTCGGTACTCAGAGCCTCGCGTTGGGCAGAATCTTCAATCCTTGCTAGCCGGCAGCCCCCTTGCAGGTTTCGATCTTCCAAAGCCGAACCCGAACGGCTCGTGCGCAAGCCGGGAGCTCTCGAAGTTTATGAAGGAGCGAGAATCTGATCTTCTGAATTTGGAAATCGATCCGGAATACATGAGAGAGATCGCAAAAGAGATCCAAGATCTTCGACAAGATCTGCGGGATGAAGACAGCCCCTCCGTTCGCGCTGGAATTGAGAAGGAGCTAAAAGAAAAAGAAGAAGAACTCAGGCAACTTCGCGCCGAGGCCACACTCAATCGACGAAAGATTCAAGCGGCCGATGCGGAAGTGAAATCTGTTCTCGACGCCCACATTCTTCGAGCTGCAGCTGAAGACGTAGCCGCGTCCCCGAACCACTCTCTGACTCACTTGCATGATTTGGCGACGTCAACTCCGGAAGTCTTCCGTGGCGTTCGAGAATCTGCGTCGCGAGCCCTGTTGAGTGTTTATCGGATCCAGGCTCAGTCCCAGTTGGCTCTGCGCAATGCGGCCGCCCGCACCCAGGATCCTGCTATGAAGACTCAACTGCTAGATCTCTCGAACTCGTACACCCACAACGGTCTTATGTTTAACTCCAACATGATGAATCCTCAGCGACAAAACCAGATGTTCGCTCGCTCGTACGAATCGTACTTGAATACGATTGCTGTAAATCCCAAGAACCCAACAGTTGATGAGGTTCGAGAGGCTCAGGCCTACGCAAAGAGCGTTTTGAACGACATCTACAGTCACTACACACCAGGCGCTCAGCAGATCACCAATTACTTAACCAATATGAACGGTCAAAACGGTCAGCGAAATGGCGGAGTTCAGCCCATGGGACTTCCCGACTTCATGACCGATCCTTTAGCGACGAACTGGCAAGTGATTCAGCCCCAGAACCCTTCCATGGGTGATCAAGGGCAAATGGCTCCAGGCCTGCCCAACAACCAGTTCATGCGCGGAATAAGAATGGCGCCGGGCCAACAGCAGCAATTCGATCCGCGCATGGCCCCTCAATCGGCGGGTCAAATGGGCGGTCAACGCGGCAACAACTACCCCGTTCGCGGCCAGCGCCCTGCCGGCATGCCCATGCAGTAAATTCGATCCTGTTCTAGAAAAGTTCCTCCGCAGGTCCCATGGAAGTGGGACCTGTTTATTTTTAAAGGCATCGCTGGTCCCAATTTAAACAAGAGAAAGGAACTTTGTGCGTCGTACCCTTAAAGCGGGAGGTTGTGCAAAAACTCTTGTGCGGGCCATGCTTCGTAGTCCCTGAAGATTTGTTTTTTATCTCCTAGATACAGAAGAAAACATTTTGCTTGTGGATAGTCCTTCTTGAAGAGCTGAAGCCCCTCAAGGTCCTCAGAGCGAATTCGAGATCCCCTTTTGACCTCAATGGCGATAAGGCCCCGTTGTCCGTACAGAACAAGATCCACTTCTGCTTTTGATTGAGTTTTCCAAGTATAAATATTGTAGCCCCAGTTCAAATACTGATTCATAGCCCGGAGCTCTTGCCAAACGAGGGTCTCAAGGGCGGGCCCCTCGATTTCTTCTTGGGAATCAAGAGGGCCCCTTGGCCGAAGAGATTGAAAAACTCCGCAGTCAAAAAAGAAAAATTTTGGTTTCGAGACAATTCGACGTTTGGCTCGTTTTTCAAAAACGGGAACGCGGGCTGCGATGAGCAGGTCCTCCAAAATATTGAAGTAAGCCTCCACCATCTTTCGATCGACATGGCAATCTTCTGCGACTCGGGAAATATTTAAGAACTGAGCCTGCGAGAAAGAGGCAGATTCAAGAAATCTCGCAAAGTTGGCCAAGTTGCGCGTAATTCCTTCGGCCTGCACTTCTTCTCGGAGGTAAGTCTGAAGATAAGACTTCAAGAAAAGCTCCGGATCGGGCTTGGTATAGGATTCGGGCAGATGTCCAAAGGTGAGTGACTTTCTTAAATCAAAATCAGATCCAAGTTCGCGAGTTGTAAGAGGAAAAAACGACAGTGTTCGGGCTCGTCCCGCTAATAGATTCACTCCCGATTTTCTAAGTTTTCGGGCGCTGGAACCAGTCAGAATAAAAGAAAGATTTTTTTCCTGAATAAGTCGATGAACCTCATCCAAAAGAGCTGGTACCTTCTGAATTTCATCAATAATAATAGGCTGTGTTGTCTCTTTGGGGATTCGAGTCTCCAAAGACTCAGGATGTGCCAGCAAGCTTTGATAAACATCCGCCGAAAGAAGATTCAAATAGAGGGAGTTCTTAAAGTGACCCCGAAGCCAGGTTGTTTTGCCAGTTCCGCGCGGCCCAAACAGGAAAAAGCTCTGATTTTTCAAGGGTTTAATAATTCTGGTATACATACTTCCATTTTTATATCAAAAATGGAAGTATGTAAACCCTAAAGCCACTGTCCAAATGATTCTTCAAACACAGCTTTCCATTGCTAATACGAATATTAATATCACAGTTCAGAACACTCAGGTCGCAACGGCCGAGAATTCTGAGCAGGTTGCTCAACAGATCTACGTGAATGGCCATAAAATGACAGAAAAAGAGTTTAAAGAACTCTTCGGCGAAGACAACCAAGCTCTTTCTTTGTCGCCCAAAATGACCGAACTCATGAAGTTCTACTAATCGACCTAAGCTTCAAAGGGCTCTCACAGTATTGTGACAGCCCTTCCTATGGTATCAAGGCGAAATACCACGTCGCGAAGAACCTCAAGTGGGCCTGGGGCTTGAGTCAAATTTGTCCCCGTTTTCCTTCATCGGCTCGAAGATTTCGGAAATATTCAACCGTCATTCGATGAAGTTCAGCTTCGGATAGTTCCGGATGCAATTTTGATAAGCGTGTCTTCCTCACAAGAAAGGCGTCCTTAAACATCTGGTTTGCCATCTCAAGATTTGAAACGCTTCTCTTAGGCGGCAGAGACTTCGAAATTTTCGTCATACTGTGGCCCAGTAATGGAAAGTTCTATCTTTAAAGTCAAGTTGTTCTCTGCAAAAAGAACGTATCGTCAATAGTCACTACTTTTCACAGCAATTTAAGTGCATAAAAGCGGCTTTTACTTTGTACCGATTGTCTAACAAAAAAACTAGCTGCCAGGTTTCTTCATCGCGTGTTTGTCCTTCTTGAACAATATAAGCCGGGTGAATATCTACAAAATAGAAGCCATCGGGGGTTCCAAGAAGGCTTCTAACTTCGTCAATATCTTTGCCTATCCAAGAATTTTCCTCTTTTAAAAGTGAATAGGCCATCTTAGATTTCACATTGGCGTCACCTGCTTTAAATTTCTTGGCCTCAAATTTTTCTGTGCCCCACCTCTTCTTGACCTGCTCGAGTGGCATCGTCCTCCCGCGCCACAGATCAAACGAGAATGCCACAGCCCCCAAAAGACTAGATAGAGTTAGCAATAAAAGAAAAAAGCGTTTCATGGCGCCACCTGTAAGGGTTTAGTTCCTGGTTTAAGTAGAGCGAGTTCGGCGATTTGATTCGTCAAATTTCGTCAGTTATCCACAAATTTTCTGATTTTTCAGTCGAAGTTTTGTGGATAACTGGGCCGATCGCCGGCCACCGGTCCCGAAGCTCCAGCCGCTATGCCATTT
>JBKDHV010000127.1:0-1036 GCA_046336915.1 Bdellovibrionales bacterium | reverse complement strand
GTGCAACCAGGAAGACCTGGCCTGTTGAGTTCACCAAATTCAGCACCAGCAGCAGCATCCGCAGCATAAATGCCCTTGTCTTTGTCCGACCATTGTGCTATGTCCTCCAGGGCTAGTCTCCGCTCTGGATGCGACCTGGTCCATTCTACATTGTGCCCGCTAGGGGGCAGGGACCCGAGTAGGAATTTGTGGGATGAGGCGGAGAGAGATTTGATCCCACCGGTTATAGTGTTGTTCACATTAGTGACAACACTGCTGCAATCGCAGTAGACCTTAGTGTCGGGATGAGAGAGATCACAGACAGACGCAACCACCAGTTGACCGAGAAGTTCCATAAGGTATGGTGTGACAATGGTGACCTTGTCGGTAGAGACAGGAATCCGGATCGCTTTAGAGTGCTTACTGCCATCATGGTCAGACGCATAAACAACCACGACAGAGAAGGCCCCAGAGGCTTTCGCACTTAGAGATTCCTTCCGAACTAAAGAGTCCGACACCTCCAGACCTCCAAGTTTGACCGAGCCGTCCGTAAAGATGGAGTCAACGCGGGAGGGAACCCCAGAGTGCAGGGCCTCGGAGATACGCGCCAGAGTCGCGTCTGCTCCGTTGTGAGGCTTTTTCTTCGACAGATAGAGGCCGTTGGCAGAGCCCCATTGAAACAATGAAGTGAGTAGCGTCGGGCCAGTAGACGCGGCAGGCCTTGAATACGCATGGAACGCTCTCTCAAGGATGGCTTCAGCAGCCCCTTTGGTGTCTTCTTCAGCAGCGAGGAGGCGCTGCATTGAATGCCATTTGAGCTTTTGAGCCTCATCCGAAAAACGCCTAAGACCAAGGGCGGCGTATTTCGTCGAGGCGTAAAGGAGTGCTTCCGGGAACGAGCGCTCGAGGCGAAAAATCCTCCTGCAAAAGGAGCTGAAGATCTTGTCAAGGGATCTGTATTGAGATAGCGTCCAGGAAGCTTTGGTCGCCCTGTACATGACCGCAGGGAAGACCTGTGCAGTGGCAACATATATCTTGCAGGAGATCGGGGCTGCCC